>JBGQEU010000341.1:0-2005 GCA_041496525.1 Dehalococcoidia bacterium | reverse complement strand
CCCCCAGCAGCAGCCGCACGAGCGACTTCGTGACCTTGACGTTGCGCTCCTGGAGGGCGCCGGTGCAGCCCACCCAGTACAGGTACTCCTGGGCGCCGTCGAACATGGGCACGTCGACGCCCTCCGCCTTCATCTCCTCGATCCAGCTCGTGCGGGTGAGCTGCGTGCCGCGCCATGGGTGGCCGCGCTGCTCCAGCTGCATCAGCGTGGCCTGCGCCGTCTCCGGCATCTCCGCCTTCTCCATCACCAGGTAGCGGCGCATGTCCATAATCGTCGGCACGTGCTCGATGAAGACGGGGCACTCCTCCATGCAGGCCCCGCAGGTGACGCAGTCCCAGATCGGCTCGAAGCCCACGCCATCCACCAGCGGCGTCGGCTTCTCCGGCCGCTTGGTCCAGGGGGCCAGCGCCGGCTCCTGCTCCTCCATCAGGTGACGGATATCGACGATCACCTGCTTGGGGGAGAGCAGCTTGCCCGTCAGGTTGGCCGGGCAGGCCGCCGTGCAGCGCCCGCACTCCGTACAGGAGTAGCTGTCCAGCAGCTGCTTCCAGGTGAAGTCCTCCAGCTTGCCAGCCCCGAAGCTCTCCGCCTTCTCGAAGTCCGGTATCGGGACCAGGACACCCGTCGGCTCCAGGCGGCGGGTGGCCACCTGGGGCAGGATGGTCAGCACGTGCGAGTGCTTGGAGTAGGGCAGGTAGCAGAGGAAGACCAGGAAGTCCAACAGGTGCTGGTACCACCAGACGACATGCAGCGCCTCCGCCGTCCCGTGCGACATGCCGACGCCGTCCCAGATGCGCGAGACGCCATACGCCAGGAACGACATCTTGACGTGGTCGCCGGCGCCCAGCGCGATATCGAAGCTGTTGGTCATGACGTCGGTGACCATCAGCCAGCCGATGAGGAAGAGGATGATCCAGGCGTCCCAGTTGAGGGTGAGGCGCTGGGGCCGCCAGACGAAGCGCTGGAAGGCGGCCATCGCCACGCCGGCGATCACCAGGATGTTGAAGACGTCCAGTACCGGCCTCAGCGCGTAGCTGTAGACGTCGCCCAGGCCGCTCTCCAGGCTGATGCTTTCGTCCACGCCGCTCAGCAGGAAGTTCAGCGTGCGGAACTGGAGGACGACGAACCCCCACCAGATGAGGGTGTGCAGGAGCCCCGAGTACCAGTAGCGCGGCCGGGCCACGCGGGCGTTGCCGAGCAGCCAGGGGATGAGGCCGACGGCGCGGGTGAACGGTTCCGTGAAGCGGTTCACCCAGCGGGCGCGGGTGAACCAGCGGATGCGCACAGCTGCGGACCAGGCGAAGAAGGCCAGGAAGCCGAAGAAGAGCAGGTAGAAGAAGATGTTGCCCGGAAACTCGTTAGAAGGGGCCATGCTTCCTCCCGGCCGAACTAGAAAGGCATTCCGGCTTCAACGCGTCCCCATGATAACGAGAGCGGCACCCGTGAACAAGCGCGGCGGCGCCTGCCTGGCCGTATTCCACGTCGCTCCCGCCCTGCTACAATCTGCCCATGCCCATCGAGATCCGCACTGCCCGCGACGACGAGCTGGACCGCGTCAACTTCGTCGTCGCCTACTCGTTTTCCGGCGACCGCTCAGACGAAGGGCGGCAGCGGATGCGCCACGTCGAAGAGATGGCGCCGCCGATCGTCCTGCTCGACGACGGCGAGATCGTCGCCTCGCTGCGAGTGTTCGACTTCACGATGCTGGTCAACGGCGCGCCCATCGGCCTGGGCGGCGTCTTCTCCGTCGCCTGCCTGCCGGAGCACCGCCGGAAGGGGCACGTCGGCCGTCTGCTGCGGCACTCCCTGGAGCAGATGCGCGAACGCGGCCAGCCGCTCTCCGGCCTCTATACCCCGCACCCGGACCTCTACCGCCGCTACGGCTGGATGGACGCCGCCGGCAAACTGCGCTACTCGTTCCACCCCAAGCGCGTCCGCCCCTTTATCGCCTCGGCCCCGGCCGGCCGGGCGGTCCGGATCACGGAGGAGGCCTGGCCGGCGCTGG
>JBGQEU010000340.1:0-2016 GCA_041496525.1 Dehalococcoidia bacterium | reverse complement strand
CGCTGGCCTGCCCCACCAGGAGCAGCCGCGCCTTCGGCAGCAGGTCGGCCACCAGGCGCATTGCCTGGACCAGGCCGGCCTGGTTCTTGTACGGGGCCAGGCGCGCCACGCTGAGGACCAGGGGAGCGCCACCGGGCGAGTGGCGCCGTCTGAACGCCGCTGGCACCGGGACCCGGGCCAGGTACGCCTCGTCCACGCCGATGGGGACAGCCTGCAGCTTCCGGGCGGGCACTCCTAGATACGCCGACAGGTTGTGGGCCACCGCCGCGCTGTCGGTGATGACGCCGTCGGCGCGACGCAGTGACAGCATCTCCATCAGGTACTTCATCCGCTGCAGGCGGGAGCGACAGAGGCGTTGGCTGCCCCAGGTGGGATTGTGGGAGCTGAAGACCGCCAGGGCCCCATAACGACGGGCCACAGCCAGGCCGCCGGCGGCCGCGAACTGGCCATGGAAATGCACCACGTCGCACGGCTCGTTTTCCAGGAGTTCCCCCAGTTTTCGGGCCGCTGCCCGCTGGAAGCGCATCTGGCGCAGGGCGTGAACGAGGGGGTTGCGCCGGTCCACAGGGAACCGCAAGGGCACCTCGGCCACCCGGTAGGGTACGGGCGGCCTCTCCTCGTTCACGATGTCGATGACCGTGACCTGATGGCCCAGGCGGCTCTGCGCCACCGACAGGTGGTGCACGGTGCTCTCCACGCCGGCCCCGCGTGTGGACGGCACAGGCTCGGCCCCTGGTGCCACGCGGCATATCCTCATCGCCGGACTGCCATCGCCGTCGCCATTACCACTCGTACCGGACCACCAGCTCGCGGTCCTGGGAAAGGTCCGTCACCACGGCCGGCGGCGCGCCCTCCAGGCGGCGGCCGTTGAGCCACAGCGAGGTTACGCGCGCTCCCTGCGGGGGGTGCACGGTGATCGCCAGCGGCAGGGCGCCGCCGCCGGGCTGCTTCTGGACCAGCAGTTTGTACTCGCCGCCGCTGGAGACGCCGGCAACGGCCGGCACATCGTAGACGAAGCGCGCCTCGGCTCGCGCCCCCGCTGGCAGCGCTACGTAGCGCCCGAAGGATGCCTTCCCATCCTCCAGGATGATCTCCTCCGGCCCCGCGCTCCCGCCGTTCAGCCGCAGGTCCACCAGTTGGGCAGCCGCCGGCGACAGGACACGCATGTAGTCGCCGTAGAACCCCTGGCCCATGAGCCTCTCCACAGCGCCGGGGTCGCGGCCACGGGCCCACTCCGGGAGCGCGTTTCGATAGCTGACGTCGAGGGTGTGGCGGGCGGCGCCCGTCCAGTCGAGGTCCACCTCCAGTTGGGCGGTCTCCTGGACGACCAGGTTCAGCTTCGTGCTGTGGACGCTGGCGTCCACCAGCATCAGGTAGTCGCCTGGCGGGGCCTTCACCTCCGCGGCCCAGCCCAGGTCACGGACGGCATCCTGCAGGCGCGGCTCCGTCGCGTACAAGTGCAGATGCTTCGCCGTGGCCAGGCCGTCCAGCGCCTTCAGGAGGTCGTCCCAGCGCTCGGGCTGTTCCGTGAAAACGCCGTCCAGCACAGTCGCTGCCACGGCTCGGGCGAAGGCGTGGGTCTGCTCCTGCGCCTGCCCGGGCTGGCGCGCCCGCAACAGCGTCTCTTCGGTAACGCTGGCGGCGTCGACCGTTATCCCGTACCCCTCGATCTCCCTGGGGCCGGTGACGGCCAGCAGTCCCTCCAGGGCGGCGAAGTCCATGCCAATGACGCCGTCTACGGGCGTCGCCCCCGCGCGCTCATAGAAGAACAGCGCCTGACGGGCAGCGGCCGGAAAGTCGGGCGACCAGGCGGCCAGCGCGAAGTTCCAGCTCCAATCCCGCAACAGATAGCGCTTCAAGGGCCCCGGCGGCTGGATGTACTCGCCGCCCGTTCTCTCCCGCCAGCGCGCGATGAGATCGTCCACCTCGTGGAAGGACCGCCCAACTACGCGGCCACCATCGAAGGTGACCAGCCCGTACACGCCGACGATCCCGCCGCCCGGCAAGAGCTCGGTG
>JBGQEU010000339.1:0-2028 GCA_041496525.1 Dehalococcoidia bacterium | reverse complement strand
CCAGTTTGACTTCAACCTGCCGGAGCGCTTCGACGTGACCTTCATCGGCGAGGACGGACGCGAGCACCGGCCGTTTATGGTGCACCGGGCGCTGCTGGGCTCCATGGAGCGTTTCTTCGGCGTGCTCATCGAGCACTACGCGGGCGCCTTCCCGGTCTGGCTGGCGCCGGTCCAGGCCGTGGTGATCCCGATCGCCGATCGGCATGTGGCCTATGCGGATACAGTGGCGGAGCAAATGCGGGCGGCCGGACTGCGGGTGCAGGTGGACGACCGCAGCGAGCGGATGCAGGCCAAGATCCGCGACGCGCAGATGCAAAAAGCGCCGTACATGCTGGTCGTCGGCGACCGCGAGGCCGAGGCCGGGGCCGCTTCCGTGCGGCTGCGCAGCGGCGAGGACCTGAAGGCGATGCCGGTGGCGGATGTGATCGAGCGAATTCGGCGGGAGGCGGACGAGCGGTCGTTGGGAGCGCCGGCGTGAAGGACTTGATGAAACGAAGGCCTTCGACAGGTTCAGGCCGAACGGAGGAAGCTCAGGCCGAACGGAGGAGAACCGGCGACCGGTGAGCGACGCATCACGGGCGGCAGCCGCGCTGGACGGCGGCCTCTGTGGCAGCTGCGGGTTCTCGCGAACCGTTGAGAGCGCGAAGGGGAGCCGCTTCTACATGTGCCGCCTCTCGGAGACCGAGCCGAGCTTTCCGAAATACCCGCCGCTGCCGGTGTTGCGCTGCCGCGGGTACAAGCCGGCGCGGGATGAAGGCGGCGGTGTGGAGAGGCGTTAACCAGCGGCGCATTCTTCGCGTTGATAGAGCAGATAGCATTGTGGTATTATTCGGCATAACGTGGCGTTAAGCTTCACCATGAGGGACTGACTTATTCTCCGAGAGCTTCGGATTAATGAACGGATCCGGGCGAGAGAGGTCCGTCTCATAGGGGCGAACGGGGAAAACGTCGGGGTTGTTCCCTTCCCGGACGCGATGGGGCGCGCCCGCGAGGCAGCCCTTGACCTGGTGGAGGTAGACGGCAACGCCAACCCGCCCGTCTGCCGCATCCTGGACTACGGTAAGTGGAAGTACGAGCAGGCGAAGAAGGAGCGGGACGCCCGCAAGCACCAGCGAGGGACGATGATCCACGAAGTGCGCATGCGCCCCCGCACCGGACAACATGATATCGACCTCAAGGTGAGGATCGCCGAGCGGCTGCTGGGGGAGGGCGATAAGGTGAAGCTCTCCGTGATGTTCCGAGGACGGGAGATGACGCACCCGGAGGTCGGCCAGGAGGTGCTGGACAAGGCGCTGGCGCCGCTGATGGAGATCGCCTCGGTGGAGAAGCCACCGGGTATGGAAGGGCGATTTCTGACAGTGATCCTGACGCCGAACGCCAAGAAGCCCGTGCGGCCCAATGAGCCGGGAGCCAAGGCCGCAGCGGGCACGGCCACGGCGGAACGCGGCGCGGTGGCGGTGCACGAGGACGGGCGGGCGGCAGTGACCGAACAAGCGGACAGTGGGAAGGAAGATGGCGGTGGCCAAGTACAAGATTAAGACGCACTCCGGCGCCAAGCACCGGTTCTACGTGACCGGCAGCGGGACGTTCCTGCGGCGCAAGTGCAACGTGAACAACTTCCGGCGCAAGAAGCGCGGCCAGACGCTGCGGCAGATATCGGGCAAGCTGGCGGTGTCCCCCGGCATGGTCCGGCGGCTGCGCAAGCTCATGCCCTACGCGTAGGTAAACAGGAGAAGATTCAGATGCCCAGAGCGAAGGGCGGCACTGTCACCCGGCAACGCCATAAGAAGATTATCAAGATGGCGAAGGGGCACCGCGGCCTCCGCCATAAAGTATTCCGCCGGGCCAACGAGAGCGTAATGCATGCTCTGCGTTACGCTTACGAGCACCGGCGGGACCGCAAGGGCGACTTCCGCAGGCTGTGGATCCAGCGAATAAACGCGGCCGCTCGCCTCCACGGGCTCAGCTACTCCCGGTTGATCAACGGTCTGAACAGGGCCGGGGTGGCGGTGGACCGCAAGATACTGG
>JBGQEU010000338.1:0-2053 GCA_041496525.1 Dehalococcoidia bacterium | reverse complement strand
CCGTACTTCATGGGGACCTCCTGCATGGGGCGGGTTGTGCCAGTGACTCGGATGATATATCAGTTGGCTGGACGCGAACTAGAAGTTAGAAGACAGAAGTTAGAAGACAGACGACAGAGCCCCACTGTCTTCTATCCTCTATCTTCTGTCTCCTGGTGGGCATCGGACGCGCGTATCGTAAGATAGGCGCTGACCCCAGCCGCCCACCCGAAGGAGCAGCCATGGACTTCGAGCAGATCACCTACGAGAAGAGCGAAGGCATCGCCACCATCACCCTCAACCGGCCGGAGCGCATGAACGCCTTCACCAGCCAGATGATCGAAGAGTGGTACCAGGCGCTCCTGGACGCGAACGCGGACGAAGACGTGCGCGTCATCATCGTGACGGGCGCCGGGCGCGGCTTCTGCGCCGGCGCGGACCTGGCGGGCGGCCGGCTGGGCGGGCTGATGAACCAGCAGCGCACGCCCGTGCAGAACCGCAACTTCCTGCGCGATTCCGTCCAGCGCATCCCGCGGCTGGTCTCGCTGCTGGAGAAGCCGTACCTCGCCGCCGTCAACGGCGCTGCGGTTGGGGCGGGCATGGACATGGCCTCCATGTGCGACATCCGTTTCGCGGCGGACACGGCGCGCTTTGGCATGACGTACGTGCGCATCGGCATCATCCCGGGCGATGGCGGCTGCTACTACCTGCCGCGCATCGTGGGCACCGCGCGGGCGCTGGACCTGATCTGGACCGGACGCATCATGGACGCGCAGGAAGCGCTGGCCATGGGCTACGTCAGCGCCGTCCTCCCGGCGGATAAGCTGATGGACCACGTGCGGGAGTACGCGGCCACGCTGGCCAAAGGCCCGGGCGTAGCGATCGGAATGTCGAAACGGCTCGTGTACCGCTCATGGGAGGTGGACGCTGACACAGCCCTGGAACTGGCCCAGCAGGCGATGTACATCTGCCAGAGCACAGAAGACTCGAAGGAAGGACCACGAGCGTTCGCGGAAAAGCGCGAGCCACAGTTCAAGGGCCGCTGACCGGATCCGAATGCGGTTTGTGGGGAGGGAAGGCTAGACCAGCTTGACACGCTGAGTTAGCCTATTAGCAAAGTGCGTAAGCGGAAGTACACTTATACACCGTCCCGCTGGCAAGGCAGCCGCTCCCGCCGCGGCGTGACCGCCGGCCGCTGGATGATCGGCGTGCCTGTGGCGCTGGTCGGCGCTGTCGTCTTCCTCAGCATCTCGCTCGGTGGCGGCGGTGGCGGCAACAACGCGGGGAGCGCCTGCGCCGCGGACGTGCCGTGTGCCGTCCTTCCCGCCGCAGCCACACCCGCTCCCACTGTCGCCGGTCACAGCCTGCTCACGGACCTCGGCGCGCCTCCGCCGTCCATCACCGCGCCGGCGGCCGTCGTCCTGGAGGAAGGGTGCGGAGCCGTCCTCTTCAGCCTTGACCCGCACAGCGAGCGACCCCCGGCCAGCGTGACCAAGATCGTTACCGCGCTCGTCGTCGTAGACCACGCGGCACTCTCGGACATCGTGCCTGTCACCGTGAACGGCGCGGAGCTTTCGGCCACCTCAGACGCCACCGTGATGGGCCTGGCGCCCGGCCAGCGCCTTACCGTGCGCGACCTCCTCTATGGTCTGTTACTGCCCTCCGGCAACGACGCGGCACTGCAGCTGGCCGAGCACGTCAGCGGCTCCGTGCCGGCCTTCGTTGAGTTGATGAACCAGAAGGCAGCGCAGTTGGGCCTGGAGGACAGCCACTTCACCAACCCGCACGGTCTGCACGACCCGGCGCACTACACCTCCGCGTACGACATCGCGATGCTTGGCGCGGAGCTGCTGAAGAACCCCGATCTGGCGGAGATTGTGCGGACGCAGACGTACCAGCCCGCGTGGGACGGCCCGGGGCTGAAGAACATCAACCTGCTGCTCGGCCTCTACCCCGGCGCCATCGGCGTCAAGACCGGCTTTACGGACGAGGCCGGCAAGACCATCGTCGCCGCCGCCGAACGGGATGGCAGGCGCATCGTCGTCTCGCTCCTGCACAGCCAGGAGCTATACAT
>JBGQEU010000337.1:0-2055 GCA_041496525.1 Dehalococcoidia bacterium | reverse complement strand
TCGGTTTCCTGGCGGAGGTCCGGCCCCAGCAGCTGATGGACAGGTTACGGGAGGTGCTGGACGGCGCCTGCCGTATTGAAGAGCGGGCGATGCTGCAGGCGCAGGTGCCGGCCTGGGGCATAACCACGCACGCCCTCAACGACATCGTAGTTGGGCGCGCCACCATTGGCCGCCCGATGTACATGGATGTCTCCGTGGACCACTGCCGGCTCGCCATCTTCCGCTGCGACGGCGTGATCGTCGCGTCCGCCACCGGCAGTACCGCTTACTCGCTGTCTGCGGGCGGGCCTATCCTGCACCCGGAGTCGAAGGACCTGATCTTCACGCCCGTCGCCCCGCACCTTGCCGCCGTGCGGCCGCTGGTGCTGCCGCCGGACAGCGTGATCGATCTGACCGTCAGCTCGGATAAGGGAGCGATCGTCAGCGTGGACGGCCAGGTGGACCGTCCCCTTGAGAGCGGTGGGAAGGTGACTGTGGCCCGCAGCCCGCACATCGCGCGCTTCATCCGCTTTTCGAAGCCCGAGCAGTACTACGAGATGCTGGCCGAGCGCCTGGACTGGCTACGCGTCCTCCAGGCCTCCGACCACCCAGAGCTGATAGACGGCAACTCCGCCGCGACGTAGCCGTGCCGCCCGAAGATTCCCCCGGCGCCGAGAAGGTCGTCTCCAGCCGCCGCATCTACGAGGGCCGCATCTCGAACCTCCGCGAGGACACCGTGGAGATGGCGAACGGCCGTACCGCCTTGCGGGAGATCGTCGAGCATGCGGACGTAGTCGCCATCGTACCGCTGGACGATGACGGAAACGTGCTGCTGGTCCGGCAGTACCGGCTTGCCGCCGAAGACGCGTTGCTCGAGGTGCCGGCCGGCATGGTGGACGAGGGCGAAGACATCGCTGTGGCCGCCCAGCGAGAGTTGCGCGAAGAGACGGGCTATCGCGCCGAACAGATGCAGCGGCTCACCGGTTTCTTCGTCTCACCAGGCTTCTGCACGGAGTTCGTCCACGTCTTCCTCGCCCGCGGTCTCGTGGAAGACGCACTCGACGCCGACGAGGACGAAGACATCCGGCTGGAACGCATCCCGCTGGCCGAGGCGGTACGTCTGGTCACAAGCGGCGAGATCCGCGACGGCAAGAGCATTGTGGGGATCTTGCTGACGGCGAGGCGCCACGATTTGTCATTCTGAGGCACGAAGGACTGTCCACCGAACGGCTGTGGCCCGGTGCAAGCACGCGGAACTCTGCGCCAGGTTCGACTCTGCCTCAGCCTTCCGGGCCCAGTCCGCTGATTGAACCTAATAGACTTCGTTGATAGAATCTCCACCGTAAGCAAAGAAACGTCGATAGCTCGCCCGCGCGGTGGACTCTTCCGGAGGTCGCGATGGCCCAGGCACAGACAGCCGTAAATCCGCCCCATAAGCTCGGGTTCCTCGCTACCCTGCGCAAGGACACCTGGTGGGTGGAGCCGGCCCTCATCGCTGTTACCCTGACCATCTTCCTGGGCTACCTCACCGTCAGCGCCTTCCTGGACGGCTGGCGCTATGAGATCGGCCCATACCTCTCGCCCGTCTTCGAGCCGAAGCTGCACGGCAAGTTCGATCAGTGGTGGTTCTCGCCGGCGCTGCTCATCCTCTGGATACCTGTCGGCTTCCGCGCCACCTGCTATTACTATCGGCGCGCGTACTATCGTTCATACTTCCTCAGCCCGCCGGCCTGCGCCGTCGGAGACTTCGGCCGCAAATATGACGGCGAGGCGCGGTTGCCGCTGGTCCTGCAGAACCTGCACCGGTTCTTCATGTACGGGGCGCTGGTCTTCGTTCCGCTGCTCTGGATCGGCGCCATCCGCGGCTTCCATGACCCGGAGCAGGGCTGGGGCATCGGCCTGGGCTCCGTCATCCTCTGCATCAACGCCTTCCTGCTGATGATGTACACGTTCTCCTGCCACTCCTTCCGCCACTTCATCGGCGGCGGGCTGAACTGCTTCAGCTGCACCGCCTGGACCCGCGCCCGCAAGACCCTGTGGGACCGCGTTTCCATCTGGAACGTGAACCACCGCTTG
>JBGQEU010000336.1:0-2068 GCA_041496525.1 Dehalococcoidia bacterium | reverse complement strand
TGGCAACCCTTCGAGACCGGGACCAGCCTCTATCACGAGGTGGGCAGGCCCCGGTTCCTCAGGCTGGGAGAAGGGGGCGGCATGGCTGGACACCTGCGGCTGTACACCCAGAAGGCGCTCAAGGAGCTTCTACAAGCTCACGGCTTCGAGGTCCTGGAGACGGCCGCCTGCCCGGCCAAAGAGGGGGAACGAAAGTCCTGGTCCTGGGCCTATGCGCCCTGGTTCCTGCTTGACCACGCGCTGACCATGCGCCCTTCCCTGGGACACAGAATTGTCATCGCCGCCAGGCCCAGGCACTAGCGTGAGCGGCTCATGCAACGCTGTCTGATCACGGGCTGCGGCGGCTTCATCGGCTCCCACCTGGCGGAGCGCCTCCTGCGCGAGGGCTGGTCCGTCTGCGGCACGTCGCGCCGCCAGCGCCGCCACCTGGAGCATCTGCGGGGCCGCCTGGATGTCCGCGAGTGCGACATCCTGGACAGCGCCCGTCTTGAGGCGCTGGTCGGGGAGGCGCGGCCGGACGTCGTCTTCCACCTGGCCGCCCAGAGCTCCGTCCCGGCCTCATGGCGCCAACCCGAGCCCACCTTCCGGGTCAACGTCTTCGGCACCCTCTCACTCATGGAGGCGATGCGCCGGGCCGCCCCCGGCGCGGCCCTCGTAGCGGTGACCTCCAGCGCCATCTACGGGCAGACCCACGGCCACGAGCTCCCCATCAAGGAGTGCCGGGAGCCGCGGCCCTCCAGTCCCTACGGCGTGAGCAAGACGGCGGCCGACATGCTGGCCCGGCTCTACGGGCAGGTCTACGGCCTCCGGGTCGTCCGCGCCCGGCCATTCTTCGTCACCGGGCCGCGCAAGGTGGGCGACGTTTGCTCTGACTTCTGCCGCGGCGTCGCCGAGATCGAAATGGGACAGCGTCAATCATTGGACGTAGGCAATCTGGAAGCCGTCCGCGACTTCGTGGACGTGCGGGACGCGGTGGAGGCGCTCCGGCTCCTCGCCGAGATGGGGCAGCCGGGCGAGGCGTACAACATCTGTAGCGGGACCGGCACCAGGGTCTCTGACCTGCTCAACTTGGTTATCGGCGCCGCCCGCGCCCCCATCCCCGTCCATCGCGACGCTGAACGCCAGCGGGCCCTGGACGACCCCATCACCGTCGGCGACCGCTCCCGGCTCAGCGCGCTCGGCTGGGAGCCGCGGCTGCCCATCCAGCAGACGGTCGCGGACACCCTGGACTTTTGGCGCCGGCAAGCGCTAACGGCCGTCGCCGGAGGCGCCCTGTGAACTTCCCGTTCGCGGCCCGGCGAGCATTCGCTGCACGTCGGGCGGCGCTTATTCTGCCCGGACTACTTCTCCTGGCCGCCGCCCTCGCAGCCTGTGACGGCGGCGGCGAAGCGGCCGGCGGAGCGCCCCCCCTCGCTCCGCCGGAGCTTGCCGACGGGGTCCTGCGCGTGGGCGCCGATATCCCCTTCCTTCCCTTCGAGTCCCTTCCAGACGGCGCAACCGCCCCTGCCGGCATTGACGCGGACCTGGCCCGGGCGCTGGGAGAAAGGCTGAGGGTCAAGGTTGAGTTCCGGGATGTCAGCTTCGGCTCTCGCATCCCGTCGCTGGAGGATGGACAGTTCGACGCGATCATCTCGGCCATGACGATCACAGAGGGACGGCGACAGCGGATCGATTTCATCCCCTACTTCAGAGGCGGCAGCGGCATCCTGGTCCCTGCGGGCAACCCCACCGGCATCCAAAACGACCGAGACCTCTGCTTGCGCACCGTTGCGGTTCAGGAGGACACGATCCAACTGGACCAGCTGAAGGCCCTGAACACGGGCCTCTGCGCTGGTGCTGTCAAGATACGGATCAAGACCTTCGGCCAACACTCCCAGGCGGTGGCGGAGATGCTGGCCGGCGGCGCCGACGCTGTTCTCGCCGACTACCCGGAAGCCCTGAACGATGTCCTGCTCTCTCCGGGGCGGCTGGAGGTCAGCGACTTCCAGATACATCCCGTCATCTACGGCATCGGCGTCCGCAAGGGGTCCTCTGAGCTGAAGCAGGCGCTGACGGAGGCCCTCATAGC
>JBGQEU010000335.1:0-2081 GCA_041496525.1 Dehalococcoidia bacterium | reverse complement strand
CGGGCTACACGCCGCCGTTCGCGCTGGAGGACTTCTGGGTCGTCGAGCGCAGCCACCGCGCCCTCTCGGCGGAGGGCCGCGAGATGCTGGCCGAGGCGATGGTCAAGGTGCGCGTTGGCGAAGAGGTGTTTCACACCGCGGCCGAGGGCAACGGCCCCGTGAACGCCCTCGACGACGCCGTGCGCAAGGCGCTGGTCCAGTTCTACCCGGAGATCCGGGCGATCAAGCTGGTGGACTACAAGGTGCGTATCATCGACTCCGCCGCCGGCACCGGCGCCTCCGTGCGCGTGCTGATCGAATCGACGGACGGGGAGCAGACCTGGACGACGGTCGGGTCATCGACGGACATCATCGAGGCGTCCTGGCTGGCGCTGGCGGACAGCCTGGAGTACTGGCTGGTGAGACGGGGCCCGGCGGCGGGCAGGTAAGCGGGCCATAGAAGGGAACTGAAGATGCCGCGGGACTACGAAGAGAAGTCCTTCTGGCTGGCGACGGCGGGGCCTTACAAGGAGAGCCCTCCCCTCGACGGCGATACGCACGTGGATGTGGCGGTCGTGGGCGGCGGCTTCTGCGGCACCTCCACCTCTTACTACCTCAAGCGGGAAGACCCGTCGCTACGAGTGGCAGTGCTGGAGGACCGCGTGGTAGGCTACGGCGCCAGCGGCCGCAACGCCGGCTTCGCCATGACGCTAATGGGGCTGACGCTGGACGTCACCGCCCTGCGCTTCGGCAAGGAGAAGACCCGGCAGGCCTACCAGTTCGGCCACAAGGCCGTGGACCACATCGGCCAGCTGGTGGACGCGCACGGCATCGACTGCGACTACGAGAAGCCCGGCCTGCTGACCGTCGCCACCAACAAGGGCCAGGCCAGGCGTCTGCAGAACGAGATCGAGCTGGGAGAGAAGCTCGGTATCGAGGGGCTGGAGTGGCTGGACGCCGGCTCGACGCGGGCGCAGGTGGACTCGCCCACGTATATGGGGGCGCGCTGGGAGGCGCAGTGCGCGCTGATCAACCCCGCCAAGTTCGTGCGCGGGATGAAGGAAGTGGCTGTGAAGAGCGGCGTCGAGGTCTTCGAACGGACGCCGGTGCTGGAGTTCAAGCACGGCAAACAAGCGCTGAGGCTGCAGACGCCGCGGGGGCTGGTGACAGCGGACAAGGTGGTCTTCGCCACCAACGCCTTCTCGGCGCGCTTCCCGGAACTGAACGGCAAGCAGTTCCCCGTCTTCACGTACATCGTGCTGACCGAGCCGCTGAGCGAGGGCCAGCTCGCGGCCATCGGCTGGCGGAAGCGGCAGGGGATAGAGGACGCGCGCAACCTCATCCACTACTACCGCCTGACCGCCGACAATCGCCTGCTCTTCGGCGGCTCCGACGCCCAGTACTACTTCGGCGGCCCTCTGGACCGCGACCGCAATCCGGCGGCCTTCCGCAAGCTGGAGCGCGACCTGAAGCGCACGTTCCCCTCGCTCAGCGACGTCCGCATCGAGTACAAGTGGGGAGGCCCGGTCTCCGTGCCGCTGGACTTTTTCCCCGGGATGGGCTACCTGGGCGGCGATAAGCGGGTGGTCTACTCGCTGGGGTGCGTCGGCCACGGCGTGGCGATGATGAACATGGCCGGCCAGATCATGCGGGACCTGGTGCTGGAGAAGGAGTCCGAGTTGACGGATCTTTTCTTCGTCAACCGGCGCCTGATCCCGCTGCCGCCGGAGCCGCTGCGCTTCGCGCTGGGCGAAAGCCTGCGCGGGGTGCTGAAGGCGCAGGACGCCTGGGAGGCGCGAGGAGCCGGCAGCCCGTAGCCGCCCTAGGACCGAGGGTTGCCGCCGGGCCCTGCTTCCGCCGCGGCGACAGGTGGCGACGGCACGCCCTCCAAACCTGTGTCAAGCTGCCATAACTGCCGGATAAGCGTCAGAAATCCAGAAGACTCTAGAAAATCTCAACATAGCACTTGTCAGCCGTACAGAGCCGCTGCTATACTGCGCGTCAGACTGCTTAGGTGGGAGGGCTAAAGTGGTAGGATTGACGAATTTGCCGAAGTGTCAGAAGTGTGAGCTGGGTGATCTGGTACCTCTTTCGGATTTTGG
>JBGQEU010000334.1:0-2088 GCA_041496525.1 Dehalococcoidia bacterium | reverse complement strand
CGCCTGGCCAGCCGCTCGATCATCCCGTCGCTGACCGCGCCGGCGGCGAGCAGCCGGTCCATCATCCGGTCCGCCGGCAGCCGCCGCATCTTTACCGCGTACTCCACGATCGGCCCGCCGCCCGCCAGCGAGAAGGTATCCCCATCGCGCCTTATGGGCACCACCCCCAGGTACGTGTCCGAACACAGACGCGAGTTGAGGACCACCTCCTGGCGACAGTAGTAGCGCCGCTTCGCCAGCGTGGAGAAGTCCAGAAAGCCAAAGTCCACAGCCTTCTTGATCTTGTAAACGTAGCCGCCCGCCAGGAGGACAAACGACACGTGGGTCTGGATCAACTCCACGCCATCTGCCGGGTGCGGGTAGGCGGAGGGGCGGAGGAGCGCCCGGATGAGCGGTGGGAGGGCGGCCATGGGCTTAGGGTCAAGCGTCAGGGGTTTAGGGTCAAGGGCGAAGGCGCCGACAGGCCATCCGTTATCCGTTCCACTATCCGTTGACAGACGGGCCGGCAGGGCGCGACAAATTTGACCCGGTGGTGTAGTCTGGGGACAGCAGCAGGTCCGAGTCTGCGGCGGGACAAATGACCGCCCAACCGTTGGAGGCTGACAGGGCCATGATTGTTTTCAGGGATCACGAGAAGGACCAGTCGGGGTCTGGGTCCAGGCCTCGACTTGTTTTTTGTGAGGGGGCAGGAGGAAGCCAATGAGACCTGAGATCCGGTCGGCAGTCAAGGAGATCCGGGCTGACAGGGACAGGGGCGCGCGACAGCTGGCGCTGACCGCGTTGCGAGCGCTGGCTTCTGTGGCACAGGAGTGTACCGGCGAAGAGCTGCGTGATTCCTGCCGCGCGCTGGCTATGGCCCGGCCCATGATGGCGGCCCTCGAGAATGCCATGGCCTGGGCCTGGAGCCGCTACCTTGATACCGCCGACCCGGCTGGCGCCGTCCAGGACGCCATCGAAGCCATCGAGAGCGCACCGGATGGCATGGCCCTGGCCGCCCGCAAGGTAATTCCACCTCACACTCTGATGACATATGGATTCTCCTCCAGCGTCGTCGAACTGCTCACACGCCTGAAGCCGCGCCGCGTCATCGTGTCCGAGGTGCGGCCGCTCGGCGAGGGGCTGCGCGTGGCCCGGGAGCTTGTCGCCGCCAGCATATCGATGACGTTGATTACGGAGGCGCAGATCGCCCTCTTCGTGCAGGAGGCCGATGCAGTGGTGGTCGGGGCAGACACCATCCTTCCCGACGGCGATCTTATCAACCGCATCGGCACCCGCCTGCTGGCCCTGGCCGCCAAAGACGCCGATGTCCCGTTCTACTCTGCCAGCGAGACCATGAAAGTGGCCGCGCCATCAGAGCCGCTGCCGTTCGCTCCTGAGGAAGGGGACCCAAAGGAAGTCTGCGCAGACAAGTGGTTGGAGGTCCGCAACGTGCGCTACGAGGTCACGCCGGCCCGCCTCGTCACAGCCTACGTAACCGAACACGGGCTGCTGGACCCCGCAGAGGTGGGGCGCTATGCGCTGGAGGCAGAGCAGCGGTGGCAGTCCCTCACTAACTCGCACGAGACTTGATCGAGCGCGAAGCGTCGCCGGAGTGACCACCGCTGCCTTGTCCCATACCGCGCGCCAAACGCGGTTCTCCCGGGCGGTGGCGCTCAGCGCTGATTCGGCTACAATTGGTTTCACGCGACTACCAAGATAACGTCCAGCCAGCATGGAGGGCCGAGGTACAAAGGCTGTGAGCACAGAACGAGACCACTATTCCATCCTCCAGATCAACCACAATGCGAGCCAGGAGGCCGTCGAGAGGGCTTACCAGCGGCTGGCCAAGATCTACGACCCGGCGACCAGCAAGAAGCCAAAGGCTGCCGCCCGTTTCCGCGAGATCAGCGAATCATACGCCGTCCTGAGCGACCGTAAGAACCGGGCTGAATACGACCGGCAGCTGGCCAAGAGGAGGCCGGGCGATCTCGCCGCCGGCTCCGGGTCGCCCGCAGACGTCCTCTCTAACCGATACGTCTGGCTGGGCGCCGCAGGCATCATCGGCGCCGTCATCCTGGCGCTGGTTCTGGTCCTGCTGATCGGCGGCGG
>JBGQEU010000333.1:0-2099 GCA_041496525.1 Dehalococcoidia bacterium | reverse complement strand
TCGACGTAGTGGACGCGGGACAGGTCACGGTTGTCGGTGAGCCAGTGGCCGGTGATGGTGTCGTAGGAGGCGGCGAACTGGCCGGTGAACCTCAGATTCAGGTAGTCCATCGGCTCCAGGAACTTGTGTGTCCGCTCGTAGACGTCCGGGTGCGTGTGCTGGATGTACAGTATGTGGCCCAGGGAGTCCTTCCCTGTGCGGGAAGGCACGCCGCCGGTGAAGCGCAGCCAGCGCCACAGCTTCACGGCGCCGTACCCGGAGACGCCCGGGAACCCGCGCGTGATGCGCCGGGCGTAGCGGCCGCCACGCGTGTCCATCCAGATGATGGCGTTCATCAGGTGATTGCCGTCGCGGTCCAGGGGGACGGTCCCCATCCACTGGGCCGTGCAGCTGAGGGCGATTATCTTGGCCGCCGGGACGAGACCCCGGGCCATGAGCTTGCGAGCCGCCGTCATGACGGCGCGCCACCAGTCGTCCGGGTCCTGCTCGGCGCCGCCGTCCGGCGTCAGGTACAACCGCGTCGTCTCCACCTCGTACCCGGCGATCTCCCCTTCGGTGGAGAAGAGCGCGACTTTCGGCCCGCCCGTACCCAGATCGATCGCCAGTATGTAGTCCGCGTCCGCCTTCGCCACGGCTCGCTGTCCTCCGTTCCGCCCGGGCTGCTCGCTTCGCACGTTGAGAGTAGCCTTGTCGGCGACGAAGGACAACCCGCCGCCGGGCCACCGCGGAGCCAGGCCCCGGGAAACGGTGCAGGTTCGCGATCCTTCCGGGGAAGGACGCGTCAGGCGTCGCCCCACAACGTTGGTGCACTACCCGACAGACACTCCCAAACGACAGCCGTATCTTAGACGCGGGTACTTCCGACCGGCGCCCCCGGCTCACGGGCCACGAACGGCCAATGGGCGTTTCCATATGACAATGATCGAGTACCGGCAACCCCTCGACCATGAGACGGTCAAAGTCCCAATTGGTCAGGTCTTTGTAATCCCAGAGCGCTGCAAGGGCTGCAGCTTCTGCATCGAGTTCTGCCCGCAGCAGGTCCTCGTCGAGTCCCCCAGCATTAACACCAAAGGCTACCACTTCCCGGTGGTCGCCCAGGGCAAGGAGCAGGACTGCGTTAACTGCGCCTTCTGCAAACTTGTCTGCCCGGAGTTCGCCATCTACACGGAGGAGCTGTGATGGTGACGCTGACCCAGGAGCAACGGGTCCTGACCGGGCAGCACTTCATGAACGGCGACGTCGCCTGCGCCGAGGGTGCGCTGGCCGCCGGCTGCACCCTCTTCGCCGGCTACCCCATCACCCCCTCGACCGAGATCGCCGAGCGTCTGGCGCAGCGTCTGCCCCGCCTGGGCGGCGTCTACGTGCAGATGGAGGACGAGCTGGCGTCCATGGCCGCCATCCTGGGCGCTGCCTGGGGCGGGGCCAAGGCCATGACCGCCACTTCCGGCCCGGGCTTCACTTTGATGATGGAGAACTTCGGCCTGGGAGTGATGACGGAAACGCCCTGCGTCATCGTCGACGTGCAACGCGGCGGGCCGTCCACCGGCCTGCCCACGCTGGTCAGCCAGGCGGACGTAATGCAGGCCAAGTGGGGCTCCCACGGCGACTTCGAACCGATAGCCTACTCGCCTTCGTCGCCACAGGAGATGTTCGACTTGACGATCAAGGCGTTCAACGCCGCGCAGCGCTACCGCATGCCCGTGTTCGTCCTGAGCGACGAGATCGTGGCCCACATGACGGAGCGCGTCACCATACCGCCGGCGGATACGATCGAGATAGTGGACCGGAAGCGGCCCCCGCCGCCCGGCAACGGCTGGCTCCCCTACGCCCCGGACGATGACCTGGTCCCCCCTATGCCACTGGCCGGCGAAGGATACCGCCTGCACGTCACCGGACTCACACATGACGAGCGCGGCTACCCCGCCGGCGACGCCACCGTGCACGACCGGCTGGTCAGGCGGCTGAGCCGCAAGGTACAGGTGCACACCCCGGAGATCAGCCTGGTGGAGGAGCTATACACGGAGGACGCCGAGCTGGTCGTCATCGCCTACGGGGCGACGGCGAGATCGGCGCGACGGGCCGTCCTCGCCGCCCGCGAC
>JBGQEU010000332.1:0-2105 GCA_041496525.1 Dehalococcoidia bacterium | reverse complement strand
GACCAGTCGCCGTCCGCCGGCCGTTCGCGCAGCGTCGCTTCGTCCACGCCGTGCAGTTCGGACAGCACGGAGTTGCCGGCCTCGCGCAAAGCCTTCAGCACCCATCCGGACGGTCCGCGATCATCCCACAGCACAACGCATATTGTATCGCCGGGCGTTGGTCAGGGCGCATCCACTGTCCCCCTGGGAGCACGGCAGAGGGGCCGGGGTGAGCGTCCTCTCGCTTGCCGCTACCAGCCCGCAACCCTAACATGATTGGGCGCCCATGAGTGCCCAGGCCCTGCCCCTTACGCTCCTCATCCTGCTTGTCGAACTGACGATCGGGAGCCTCTGGGTGCTCCTGGCGGCGCAGGCCCGGGGCTATCTGACGCCTTCCTACGTCAAGTTCGGGGCCTGGTCCGTGTTTATCATGGCCGGCTTCGCGTTCTGGGTCGCCGCCAAGAGCCACGTCGGCAACAACGTGGATGGCTACCCGCTTGACCCCTCTTACATGCCGGCCGCGCGCGTCGCCCTCGTGCTCGTCTTCGCGCTCTCTCTGCCGTACGCCGTCCTTACCATGCGCGCCACACAGACTCCCAGCCTTTTTGCGGGGGCGGCCGCCTCCATCGCCGGCCTGGTCGCCATCGGCCTGCTCTCGCTGGTGTTCTCGCTACCCACGTGGGGTTATCCCCTCACTTTGCTCAGCCTTGTGATCGGCGGCCTCGTCGTTGGCGCGGTGTGCATGGGCATGGTGCTGGGTCACTGGTACCTGGTGACGCCGCGGTTGCCGGAGCAGCCGTTGCGGGAGATGACCGGATTTCTGCTGCTGGCCATGATAGTGCAGGCGCTCTTCATCATCCCGGCAGTGGCCCTGCCGCACGATAGTTTCGTCAGTTCCGTGGACACGCCCATTCTGCAGAACCCCTTCTTCTGGATGCGCATCGGTGGTGGGCTGGCGTTCCCCATGCTCCTCGCCTGGATGGCGTACGACTCCAGCGGCGTCCGCGCCATGCAGTCCGCCACCGGCCTCCTCTACATCGCCATGGCGCTCGTCCTCTCCGGCGAAGTGCTGGCGAAAGGGCTGCTGTTCGTGTCCGCCGTCCCGAATTGAGGTATCATCAGTAAACCGCCCGGGAATGGTGCCAACAGAAGGAGAAGACAATGCCCGCAGGGCCCAGCAACACCCGCACGCTGAAGATCGGCGACGAAGCCCCTGATTTCGAACTGAGGGATTCCGTCCGCCAGGCCTTTAAGCTCAGCGAGCAGCGCGGCAAGAGCGTGGTGCTAAACTTCTTCCCCGCCGCCTTCTCCGGCGTCTGCAGCCAGCAGATGCCGCGCATCCAGGAACAGAAGTCCATGTTCAGCGACGATACGGTCGTCGTCGGCGTCAGCGTGGACAACGGCTTTGCGCTGGAGGCGTGGAGGAAGCAGATGGGCATAGACTTCCCGCTGCTCAGCGACTTCTACCCGCACGGCGCCGTCGCGGAGAAGTACGGCGTCCTTCTCCCAGTCGGCGTTACGGAGCGAGCCGTCATCGGCATCGACAAGGACGGCATCGTCCGCTACATCGACGTCCACCCCATGGTCGAAGTGCCGGACCTGGAAGCCTGCGCCAGCGCGCTCGGCTAGGTCAGGTGTAAGGTGTCAAGCGTCAGGTGGTGGTCAGCGATCGGAAGGTCCGTGACCAGCGTTCTGGACGCAGCACAGCGAGCATCACGGCTAGCAACCCCGCACGGAGGGTGATATGAGCATCGATTTCGGTTGGTTCCTGCCCACCATGGGCGACGCCGAGGTGATCGGCCCGCCCACGCGCGAGCCCACACTTGAGTACCTGGTAGACGTGGCGCAGGCCGCCGAGCGGGCCGGCTTCACCTTCGCCCTGATGCCCGTCGGCACCACCTGCCAGGACGCCTGGCTGGCCTCCGCCATGGTCGCCGCGCGCACGGAGAAGCTGCGCTTCCTTGTCGCCATGCGCCCTGGTTTCGTCTCGCCCACGCTCGCCGCCAAGATGTCGAACACCCTGGACCAGATGACGCACGGCCGCGTGCTGATCAACGTGGTGACGGGCGGCTTTCCGGCGGAGCTCGCCGCTGACGGCGACTTCCTGGAGCACGACGAACGCTACG
>JBGQEU010000331.1:0-2113 GCA_041496525.1 Dehalococcoidia bacterium | reverse complement strand
TCACCCACTCCTCCATGAACGGCCGCAGGGCGTCCCAGTTGGAGGCGCGGACGAAGCGGTTGGCGGAGACCTCCCACTGTGTCCATTCCGGGGCGCCCATCAGCTCCACCAGCGCCTGCCACTGGTGCTCTTCGATGCAGAGGACGAAGATCCAGCCGCCGTCCTTGCACTGGAAGAAGTCTATGGGGTGGATCGGCCGCTGGCCCCAGCGCACGGCCGGGACCTGCACGTAGGGCCAGAAGGTATAGGTCATCTCCAGGATGGCGGCGATGCACTCCTGGGCCGAGACATCGATGTGCTGACCCTTGCCGGAGCGCAGGCGCGCGAAGAGGGCGCCCATGGCGGCTGCCGCCGCGTTGACACCCGCCTGGTAGGCCGTCTGCCGGCCGTATGTCTTCAGCGGCGGCATCTCCGGGTGCCCGGGCCAGCCGTTGATCCACGACCAGCCGCCGGCGCTGGCGATTGTTATGTCATACGCCTTGTAATCCCGGTAAGGGCCGGTCTGCCCGAACGGTGAGATGGAGGCCATGACAAGTGCCGGATTAGCCCGGGCGAAGCCCTCGTAGTCCAGGCCGCGCAGGGCGGCTTCGGCGGGCGGGTAGTCATGCACAAGGACATCTGCAGTGGAGGTCAGGCGAGCGAGCAGATCTTGGCCCTTCGGGTGTCGCAGGTCCAGCGTAACGCCCTGTTTGTTGCAGTTGAGATAGAGATAGGTGCCGCTCTTCTCCGGGTGAGGCTGCCCTCCGGGGAACGGGGGAAGCTGGCGGGACGGATCGCCCTCCGGCTCCTCCACCTTGATGACCTCCGCGCCCAGGTCTGCCATCAGCTTCCCGGTGTAGGCGGACGCTCCGGCGACCCCGCATTCGATCACGGTGACGCCCTCCATGGCACGGTCAGGCATGGCGGGGAACATCATATGTGCGGTGGCCTATCAGCGCAATCGCACCCCTGCCGCAGATGCGGGGTTGTTGAGGGCCCGCTGGTGTGAAGGTCTATGCTCTGCGCTCGCCGGGCGCATATACTGGCCGAAGCCATGAGCGCCGACCTCGCGGCCCTGCGGCTCGCGTTCCAACGCACATTCGGGCGCGGCCCCGTGTTCGTCTCACAAGCGCCCGGCCGGGTGAACCTCATCGGCGAGCACACGGACTACAACCTGGGCTTCGTGCTCCCGGTCGCTATCGACCGAACAGTGGCGGTGGCGGCGTCGCCGGGGGACAAGGCCCGCGTGCGCGCCTACTCGGTGGACTTCGGAGAGTGCGATGAGTTCTCGCCGGCGGAGATCGAGCGGACACAGGGGGCGAACTGGAGGAACTACGTCCGGGGCGTGGCGTGGGCGCTGGCGCGGTCAGGGTACACGCTGCGTGGAGCGGACCTGGCGGTGGCCGGCGACGTGCCACAGGGAGCGGGCCTCTCGTCGTCCGCCGCGCTGGAGGTTGCGGTCGCCGGCGTTCTCGCCGCCGTGAGTGAACTGGCGGCCCAACCGCGAGACCTGGCACTCATCGCACAGCGGGCGGAGAACGAATTCGTGGGCGTGCAGAGCGGCATCATGGACCAGTTCGCGGCCGCGCTGGGCCTGGCGGGACACGCGCTGCTGATCGACTGCCGGTCGCTGGAGGTCGAGGCCATTCCGCTCCACGGAGCGGACGGCGTGGAGATCGTCGTCGTGGACTCGCAGGTGCCGCGGAAGCTGGAGAAGACGGCGTATAACCAGCGGCGCCAGGAATGTAACGAAGCAGCGCGTCTCCTGAGCGTCGAGTCACTGCGTGAGGCGGACGTTGGGCTGCTACAAGCGAACGCGGCGAAGATGCCGGAGCACCTATACCGCCGCGCCCGCCACGTGGTCACGGAGAACGCCCGCGTGCTGTCGGCCGCGGCCGCGCTGCGGGCGGGAGATCTGGAGACGGTGGGACGCCTGATGGACGAATCGCACGCCAGCCTGCGCGACGACTTCGAAGTATCCGTTCCGGAACTGGACCTGCTGGCCGGACTGGCCCGCAGCGTGGACGGCTCGCTGGGGGCCCGGCTGACGGGTGCCGGGTTCGGTGGGTCAATCGTCAGTTTGGTGCAGCGCCGGGCGGTAGCGCACTTTCGCCGGCACGTGCTGGGCGGGTAT
>JBGQEU010000330.1:0-2124 GCA_041496525.1 Dehalococcoidia bacterium | reverse complement strand
CAGACCCTCCTTACGCAGGTGCTCCTCCACGAACTCCCCATCACTGATCAGCAGCGTGGGGCTCCCTTCGACAGCGCCCTTCAGAAACGGGATGCGCTCGCGGCCGAAAACCAAGCCATAGTTGACGGCGATGAGGACGCCCCCGGCGATGAGCCCGCCGGTCACGGAGGTATCCGGACCCACCATCGCATTCTGCACGGCGTTAGCGATGAGCAGGATCACCACGAGGTCGAACGGCGTCATCTGGCCCAGCTCCCGCTTGCCGGCCAGACGCAGACCGATCAGCAACGCGGCGTACACGATGGCCGTGCGGGCGACGATGCTCCAGCCGCTGATCTCGAGGTCAAACATGGACGTTATCGCCGCTCAGAATGACAGCCTGCGTCGCGCCTGTCCACTACCCACTGTCCACTACCCACTACCCCGGCCAGTCCCCTTCGAATACGAACTCTGCGTCGCCGGAGAGCAGCACCTCTCCCCTACCCGGCCACTCCACCGTCAACAGCCCGCCCGGCTGCGTTATGTCAACTCTGTCCCCTACCAGACCGTGCAGGTGCGCCGCCACCATCGCCGCGCAGCAGCCGCTGCCGCAGGCCAGCGTCTCCCCCACGCCGCGCTCCCACACCCGCACGTCCATGTGCCCGCGGTCGTTCACTTGCGCCACGCCGAAGTTGACCCGCTGCGGGAACGCCGCGTGGTGTTCCACCTTCGGCCCGACGGCTTCCAGCGGGTAATCCGCCACCGGCCGGTCCCAGAAGAACACCGCGTGCGGATTGCCCATGGAAAGACAATTCACAGCCAGCCGCTGACCGTCCACCTCCAGAGGCAGGTCCAGGACCGGTGGCTCCACCTCCGCGATAACGGGCACCTCCGCCGGCGCGAACCGCGGCGCGCCCATGGAGAGACGCACGCTCGTCACCCGCGGGCCGGCCATCGTTACCTGGGCCGCGAGGACTTCGTGCACCGCTTCGACGGTGACCTTCCCGTCCGTCGGCGTCGCCAGCCCACGCTCCACGGCGTACTTGACCAGGCAGCGGACGCCGTTGCCGCTGACCTCGGCCTCGGAGCCGTCGGCGTTGAACAGGCGCATCCGCACGTCCGCACGCTGGGAGGGCAGCACCAGCAACAGGCCGTCGGCCCCGGCGCCGAAATGGCGCTCGCAGATGGCCGCGGCCAGCGCATTCCAGTCGCGCTCTTCACCTCCGGACTCGACAAGAAGGAAGTCGTTGCCGGCCCCTTGCATCTTGGCAAACTTCATCGCCCGGTGACCCCCCTAGGTCGTGATATCACGACGATTGTACCAGTAGACAGCGGCCGCGCCGGCTATGACAGCAGCCGCCAGCAGCACCAGCTGCGGGAGCACCGGCAGCCCGTCTCCGGACATCGCCTCGGCCGCGTGGTAGTGCTCAAAGGGCATCAGCCAGCGCACGACGTCCGGGGCCTCCGCCGCCTTCAGCGCCGCCGTCGCCACGTACATCACGAGCGTCGCTCCCAGCGTGATGCCGGTCACGCGGCCCTGCTCGTCCGTGATCGTGGCGATGAGCGTGTAGCCGGCGAACAGCGCCGCCGTCAGCAGGAAGGCGTTCGTGAGCGCCAGGGCGTAGCGGTCCGCCGCCGGTGTGTGGCCGACAAGGGGCACCGCGACGACCAGCAGCACGAAGATGCACACACACATCGTGGCGATGTTGGCGAGGCCGACCACGAGGCGCGACACCACGAACTCCGCCCGGCTAACCGGAAGCCCCAGCAGGAAGTCGATGGTCCGCTGCTCGATCTCCCGGCTGACGTTGCTGGCGGCGAAGATACCCGCATACATGGCCAGGATCAGCGGCATCCAGGACATGAACTCCACGTGCAGCCACCCGTCCAGGGTGCTGATGTCCACCTCCCCCACCAGCTTGCGGATGGCCGGCGGGTAGCCTTCGTAAAGCCGCCGCAGGTCTTCCAGACTGCCTATCGAGTCGTAGACTGCCACCACGTAAACCGCCATGGCCAGGATGCCCACCAGCCACCAGAGCAGACCGACGCGCGTGCGGGACAGCAGTTCCCAGGCCAGCGTCTTCACGGCGGCGCCTCGCGGTAGTAGTCCAGGAAGACCTCCTCCAGGGAGGGCTCCGTTATCGT
>JBGQEU010000329.1:0-2126 GCA_041496525.1 Dehalococcoidia bacterium | reverse complement strand
CTCTCCAGCATGTCCAGGTACGCGGCGTGCGCCGGCTCGATGGGGACGATCTCCAGGCGTATGCCCAGCCTGTCCGCCAACTCCTTCGCGTCGCTGATGCTGCCCTCCGATGAGTAGCGCGACGGCATGCTGACGCCGACGACGTTGTCCGCACCCAGCGCGTCCACGGCGACGACCGCGACGAGGCTGGAGTCAATGCCGCCTGACAGGGCTATGAGCGCCTTCTTGAAGCCGGTCTTGCGGAGGTAGTCCCGGGTGCCCAGGACCAGCGCGGCGTAGACCTCCGCCTCGTCCTCCGGCTCAGCGGCCATGCGGGGCTCGATCGCTGGCTTATCGGTCGCGAAGGGCCCGGTGCTGACGAGGTGGTGCGTGGCGCCGGCAGGCTCGTCCGCGGTGACCGGGCGCGCCGCGACCGGCAGATCGCAGACCAGCAGCTCTTCCTCAAACATCGCCGCGCGGGCCACGAGCTTGCCGTCCGGCGCCAGGACCATGGAGCCGCCGTCGAAGACAAGCTCGTCCTGGCCGCCCACCTGGTTGGTGTAGCAGACGTAGACGCCGTAGTCCTTCGCGCGGCCGGCCAGCATGTTCTCCCGGAACTTGCGTTTGCCGGCGTAGTACGGCGAGCCATTGATGTTCACGATCACCTGCGCGCCAGCGAGCGACTGCGCCTGCGTGGGATCGCCGGGGAACCAGATGTCTTCGCAGATGTTCACGCCCACCTGGACGCCGGCGATGGTGTAGACCGGGCACTCCGCGGCCGCGCGGAAGTATCGTATCTCGTCGAACACGCCGTAGTTGGGGAGGCGCTGCTTGCGGTAGACGTGCCGCAGCTGCCCATCGTGGATGACCGCGGCGGCGTTGTAGATGGCGCCGTCCTCCTGGTCCACGAAGCCGACGACGGCCGTGATGCCGCGGCAGCCCAGCGCCAGCTTCTGCAGCGCTTGCAGGTTATCGCGGATGAAGGCGGGGCGCAGGAGCAGGTCCTCCGGCGGGTAGCCGGTGACGGTCAGCTCCGGGAACGAGACGATGTCCACGCCGAGCGAGCGGGCGCCTTCCACGTATTCGAGGACCCTGGCAACGTTGCCTTCCAGGTCGCCGATTGTGGTGTTGATCTGGCCGAGGGCGACTCGCAGCTTTTGCATGTGACGCCACTTAGTGTATGTCGTACACTTACCCTAGCACCCGCCTTGTGGCAGGTCAATGCGCATTATAGCTGGCCGGGCATCCCCTATCCCCTCCTAGCGTGCCGCCGTATCATGACCGTAGACGCTGATGCGCACAATCGAACCGTCCGCCCCTTCCCGGGCCTCCGCCCCCGCTGTTGAGGCCCACGACCTCTCATTCGCTTACGAGGAGCGTCCGGCGCTGGCCGGGCTCACGCTCTCCGTGCCGGCGGGCTCCGTCTTCGGGCTGCTGGGGCCGAACGGCTCCGGCAAGTCCACGCTGCTCTCCGTGCTGGCCGGACTGCGGCTGCCAGACTCCGGACGGGCCAACGTGCTCGGCGAGGCGCCCTCGCCCGCTGTCCGGTCGCGCATCGGGTTCCTTTTCCAGGAGACTTCGCTGGACCCGCTGATGACGCTGCAGGAGGTGCTCTGGCTGCACGGCCGCCTCTACTCCATGCCCGGCGCCGCGCTGCGCCGCCGCATCGCGGAGACGCTGGACACCATGGGGCTGGCGGACCGCTCGCGCTCCTTCGTGCGCACGCTGTCCGGGGGCATGAAGCGCCGCCTGGAACTGGCGCGGGCGCTGCTGCCTTCGCCCGAGCTGCTGCTCCTGGATGAGCCGACGACAGGCCTCGACCCGGACTCCGAGCAAGCGCTGTGGTCGCACCTGGAGCAGATCAACCGCGACGGCGTCACGGTGATCATGGCGACGAACAAGGTGGGCGAGGCGGAGCGCCACTGCGACACCGTGGCGTTCATCCACTGCGGACGAGTGGTCGCGCAGGGTGCGCCGGCCGAACTGAAGGCGGGCCTCAAGCGCGATGCCGTCTGGCTGGAGGGCGGCTTCACCCAGGCGCTCGTAGATCAGGTAGCGGGCTGGCCGGGCGTCGGGCGTCTGACGTGGGCGCCGCCTGTCCTGCACGCCACCGTTGATTCGGCCTCTACGTTTGTGCCGCGCCTGTT
>JBGQEU010000328.1:0-2127 GCA_041496525.1 Dehalococcoidia bacterium | reverse complement strand
CCTGGTCACGGTCAACATCCCACCGCCGGTCGAGCCCGACCTGACGCCCGAACACGTCCCTCTCACCATCATCTACCAGGACTTCGACATCCTGGTCGTGGACAAGCCGCCCGGCCTCACCGTACACCCGGCGCCGGGGCATCCGGCCGGCACACTGGTCAATGCCCTGCTGGCCATCTCTCCGGAACTGAGGGCGATGACCGGCACCCTGCGCCCGGGCATCGTACACCGGCTGGACAAGGATACCTCCGGGCTGATGGTGGTGGCCAAGAACGAGCGGGCGCAGCGGACCCTGGCCCAACAGCTAAAGGACCGCAGGGTCCACAAGACCTATCTGGCGCTGGTCAGCGGCGTCCCGAGCCCACGCCAGGGCGTCATCGAGGCACCCATCAGCAGGCACCCGAAGAACCGCAAGAAGATGGCGGTCGTGGCCGGCGGCCGCGAGGCGGTCACCAAGTACCGCGTGCGGGAGGAGTTCGACGGCCTTTACGCCCTGCTGGAGGTCGAGCCGGTCACCGGCCGCACTCACCAGATACGCGTACACATGGCGGCTATCGGCCATCCGGTCGTCGGCGACCACACCTACGGGCGCAGGTCCGAGATCGCCGGCCGCCAGTTCCTGCATGCCTGGAAGCTGGCCTTCGCCATGCCCCTGGGCGGGCGCACTGTGGAGTTCGAATCGCCCCTGCCGCCGGACCTGCGGCGGGCGCTGGATGGCTTGCGGGAAGCCCCGCGCTAGGCGCCCGGCGGCTTGCCGGCCCCGATGGGCGTTACGCCCGTAGCGTAGATGTAGATGCGCATCCCGAAGCGCGCCAGCAGCGGTCTGTGCCCCTCCGCTTCCAGCGCCCGGATGTAACGGGCCATCACCGCCCCGTAGCCCTTCAGGGGCAGTGTGCGGGAATACCAGTAGTCCTCGCCGCCCAGCACCAGCCTGACACCAGGCTCCGTCTGTGCGTACTCCACGTACGGCAACTCCATCCCATCGGTGTAGAGGGTCTCCAGGCTCTCCGGCCGCACTTCAATGGCGCCTTCCATTCCGCTGCCAACATATCCCCTGCCGCCGCCTGGTTCAATGGCCTGTCGGACTCTGCATGCTGTGCCGGCCCCTCTTCCCGGGGAAGCCGTTTGCTAGAATAGGTTCGCCATGACCGTCCGCGTCCGCTACGCACCCAGCCCCACCGGCGATCCGCATCTGGGCAACATCCGCACCGCCCTCTTCGACTGGCTGCTCGCCCGTCACCACGGCGGCCAGTTCATCCTGCGCATCGAGGACACGGACCGCGCCCGCTACGTTGAGGCAGGCGTCCAGGCCCAGATGGAGGCGCTGCGCTGGCTGGGCCTCGACTGGGACGAAGGGCCGGACGTCGGCGGGCCTCACGCGCCGTACGTACAGTCCGAACGGCTGGACATCTACCGTGAGCACGCCGACCGATTGCTGGACGAGGGCAACGCCTATCTCTGCTTCTGCTCACCAGAGAGGCTGGACGAGGTGCGCAAAGATCAGCAACGCCGGAAGCTGCCGCCCAAGTACGACCGCCATTGCCGGGACCTGACGCCGGCGCAGCGGGAAGACGCCCGGGCGCAGGGCGCTGTGCCCGTCGTGCGCTTCAAGACGCCGCTGACCGGCGAGACAACGACCTTCGACACACTCCGCGGCGATGTTACGTTCCAGAACGATACGCTGGACGACTTCGTGCTCCTGAAGTCGGATGGCTTCCCCACCTACCACCTGGCCAGCATCGTCGATGACCACCTGATGGAGATCAGCCACGTCCTCCGCGGCGAGGAGTGGCTCTCCAGCCTGCCCCGTCATGTCCTCCTCTACCAGGCCTTCGGCTGGCAGCCGCCGGCCTTCGCTCACCTGTCCACGATCCTCGGACCCGACCGCGCCAAGCTTTCGAAGCGCCACGGCGCCCACGCCGCACTCGAGTACCGCCGCCAGGGCTACCTGCCGGAGGCTATAGTCAACTTTCTTGCCCTCCTGGGCTGGTCGCTCGACGACCATACCGAGATCATCGATCGCCAGACCCTGATCGCGCACTTCGACCTCGACCGCGTCCTGCCTAACCCGGCCGTCTTCAACGCCGATAAGCTGCTCTGGATGAACGGCGTCTACATCCGCGGGCT
>JBGQEU010000327.1:0-2131 GCA_041496525.1 Dehalococcoidia bacterium | reverse complement strand
TGGTGGACACCCTGGACCTGACCGCGATCGAGGAGACGTACGCGGAGGAGCGGGGCTACCCGCCCTACCATCCGCAGATGATGGTCAAGGTGCTGCTCTACGGGTACTGCACCGGGATCTACTCCTCGCGCCGGATCGCGCGGCAGCTCACGGACAGTGTGGCGTTCCGGTTCCTGGCCGCGGGTAACCAGCCCGACTTTCGGACGGTCAGCGACTTTCGCAAGCGGCATGGCGGGGCGCTGACGGGGCTGTTCCAGCAGGTGCTGCGGCTGTGCCGGCGGGCGGGGCTGGTCAAGCTGGGGCAGGTCGCCGTCGACGGGACCAAGATCAAGGCCAACGCCAGCAAGCACAAGGCGATGAGCTACCGGCGGATGCAGGAGGCCGACGCGGCGCTCAGCGCCGAGGTGGCCGAGCTGCTGCGCCGGGCGGAGGCGGTGGATCACGCCGAGGATGCGCGCTACGGCCCGGACCAGCGGGGGGATGAGCTGCCGGCCGAGCTGGCCCGGCGCGAGAGCCGGTTGGCCAAGATCCGGGAGGCGAAAGCCGCGCTGGAAGCGGAGGCCCGCACGCAGGCGCAGGCCGCCGGCAAGCCGCCCGACGACGCGCGGCCGCCGGACAAGGCCCAACGCAACTTCACCGATCCCGAGTCGAAGATCCAGAAGACGAGCGATGGCTTCATCCAGGGCTACAACGCCCAGGTCGCCGTGGATGCCACCGCGCAGGTGATCGTCGCCCAGCATGTGACCGCCGCGAGTCCGGATGCCCAGCAGCTGCAACCGGCGGTCCAGGCGCTGATCCGCGGGCTGCACCGGCGGCCGCGGGTGGTGCTGGCGGATGCCGGCTACTGGTCGGAGGCTAATGTCGTCGCCCTGCAGGACCGCGGCATCGAGCCCCTCATTGCCACCGGGCGGCGGACACACCGCGAGCCGGTGCCGGTGGCGCCGCGCGGGCGGCCGCCCGCCGGCCTGACCGTCAAGCAGCGCATGGCGCGGACCTTGGCGACGCTGCGCGGCCACGCCCTCTACGCCCGGCGCAAAGCGATCGTCGAGCCCCCGTTCGGGCAGATCAAGCACGCGCGCGGGTTCCGTCAGTTCCTGCGGCGCGGGCTGCGGGCGGTCGGAGAAGAGTGGGCGCTGATCTGTACGAGCCACAACCTGCTGAAGCTGTACGGGGTGCGGATATGAGGAAGAGAGGGCCCGGCAGGTGGTATCGCCAGTACGGGGCGAAGCCCAAACTCCGACGCCGGGAAGAATCTCGCCGACTACTCCCCCTTGGAACTGCCCTCCTCTCGTCCTCATCAGCGCTTACCCGGACAGACTCCTAGGAGCCTGTCGGAGAAAAGGCCTGGGCCGATGGGCGCAGACCGGATAACGTGCTGAACATGACCAAGACCTTTCGCCCGTACAGCCTGGACCAGCAGTTGCTGCTGCCGCCTGACCTGCGCAGCTGGGTGCCGGAAGGCGACCTGGCGCTGTTCGTCAGCGATGTGGTGGACGCGCTGGACCTCTCAGCCATCTATGCCGCCTACGAGAGCGGGGAGGGGCGCGGGCAGCCACCGTATCACCCGGCGATGATGGTGAAGCTCCTGCTGTATGCCTACTGCATCGGGCTGCCCTCGTCGCGCAAGATCGAACGGGCGACGTACCGCGACGTGGCCGTTCGGGTGTTGGCCGGTGACCAGCATCCGGATCATGACAGCATCGCCGAGTTCCGGAAGCGCCATCTGGGCGCGCTGGCGGCGCTGTTCGTGCAGGGGCTGCGCCTCTGCCAGGCGGCGGGGCTGGTCACGCTGGGCCACGTGGCGCTGGACGGCACGAAGCTCAAGGCCAACGCCTCCAAGCACAAGGCGATGAGCTACGCGCGGATGGAGGAGACGGAGCGCCGGCTGGAGGGCGAAGTCCGCGCGCTCTTGGAGCAGGCCCAGCAGGTCGATGCCGCCGAGGACGCGCAGTACGGGCCCGGGCGGCGGGGCGACGAGCTGCCCGCCGAGCTGGCGCGGCGCGAGAGTCGCCTGGCGAAGATTCGCGCAGCGAAAGCCGCGCTGACGGCGGAGGCCCAAGCGCGCGCGGCCCAAGCGGCCGACGCGGGGCGCGCGAAGCGCGCGGCGCGAGCGCAGCGCGTGGGCGGGGCG
>JBGQEU010000326.1:0-2138 GCA_041496525.1 Dehalococcoidia bacterium | reverse complement strand
GTGCTCGCTCAGGCGCGGCGCCGGGCCCTGGCGCAGGGGCGTCTCGCTCATCTTGAACGGCAGCGCCGGCATTGGCAGCTTGCCCACGCCCGGCTGCTCAACGTCCACGAAGAACCCGCGCTCCCGCAGATGCTCGTTCTCCAGCAGCGTGCGGGCGTCCAGCACGGCCGCGAAGGGCACGCGCAACTCCTGGGCGCGCGTCAGCAGCTCCTCCCAGTCATGCTCGGCAAGGTACGGACGGAGGATCTTCTCGAACTCCTGCCATTGGAACGTGCGCAGCCACAGGTTCTGGAACAGCGGGGTGTTCTCCAGCTCCGGCTGCTCCAGCAGGATCGCCATCATCAGCGGAAACCCGGTCGCGCCGCCGATGACCACAATGTAGCCGTTGCGGCAGGGGAAGATCTCGCTGGGGTACGTCGGGATGTGGTGCCGCGAGTAGAAGCGCTTGCGGATCGCGCCGTGGTAGGAGTACATCGCCGTGTTGTACTCGTCCGCGCAGCCCAGCGACTCCAGCACCGAGACGTCGATCTGCTGGCCGGCGCCCGTCCCGGCGCGGTGCTCCAGAGCCGCCATCACCGCGATCCACGCGTGCAGCCCGCCGAAGTACTCCGCCGGCTCGCCGCCCGTGCACAGCGGCTCCTTGTCCGGGTCGCCCGTGACGTACATCAAGCCGGACAGCGCCATGCAGGTCAGCGAGTTGCCTTTGTACCCGGCGTAAGGCCCCGTCTGCCCGAACGGCGTCACGGAGCAGTAGACCAGCCCAGGGAACTCGCTCTTCAGGTCACCGTAGCCCAGGCCGAGCGATGCCATGTGCCCCGGCGCGAACGATTCCACCAGCACGTCCGCCTTGGCCAGCAGCTTGCGCAGCACCACGCGCCCGCTCTCGGCGCCTATGTCCAGCGTGATGCCCTTCTTGTTGCCGTTCAGGTGGATGAACAGCCCGCCCTTGTCGCGGTCCGGCGTGTCACCCGGGAACGGGCCGAAAGAGCGCGTGTAGTCGCCCTCCGGCGGCTCGATCTTGATGACGTCCGCGCCCAGGTCCGCCAGCACCTTCGTGCAATACGGCCCGGCGATCCCCTGAGAGAGATCGACGACGCGGATACCTTCGAGAGCGAGATCAGGCAACGGGCAGCCTCCGGGGTGCTGGATAGGGCGGATGATAAGAGGCCGGAGCGCCGCGGGTCAAGCGGTGGCTACGGGCAGCCGATGGGCGAGCGCTTCACCGCCCACGTGCCCTTCTTGCCGCCCGGCGCGACCCAGTTGCCGCTGAGCAGGTCATCCTTCAGGTCTGCCGTGAGCAGGGCACCGCTCAGCACAACCGCCGCTCCACTCGCGCCGGCGCTGGACTGCACAACCAGCGCCACGGCGTCATGGGTAGCCAGACCAGCCAGGGATGGGCCGTCTGCGCCGATGGAACCCTGCACATCGCCTTTGTCCTGTGTCAGCAGCACGCAGAGAACGCTGGTGGTGGCGTCGGAGTGAACCGCAGTGCCCAGCCAGGAGCCGGCCACGTCCGCCGGGTCCGGCGCGTTACCATTCCCTGTGGAACCGCCCCCGCCGCAGGCCGCGGCCAGCAGCAGCGCGCAGAACAGCCACACAAGAGATGCTCGTGCCATCACGGGTGTCGCGGCGCATTTGCGGGACCGGCCCCGCGCGTCGCGCGTCTCAGTGTCATCGACATAACAAGCTTACCCGTTTCTTCTGCTACGTGTCTCGGTTTGCTACAATTCGGACGCCCGGAGGTGTCATGCTGAACCTGTCCCTGGAAAAACGCGGCCCAGTAGCGCTGCTGCGTTTCCGGGGCAACGGCGCCGGCAACGAGATAGACGGCGCCCTGGTCCGCGCGTTACTAGACGCCTCTGAGACGGTGGCCAACGACGACGACGCCCGAGTGGCCGTGCTCACGGCCGAGGGCGAGACGTTTTCGCTGGGTTGGGACTGGCGCTCTCTGGCCGGCGAAGACCCCTCTGGTGAAGGTCTACTCACTGCGGCGCGCCTGCACGGCCTGCTCGGCGACCCGTTTGGTTGCCTGGCATCTCTGCGCAAGCCCGTCGTCTGCGCCATCAACGGCGACGCCCTCAGCGCGGGCCTGGCCCTGGCCCTGGCCTGCGACATACGGGTCGCGGCTGAGGACGCGG
>JBGQEU010000325.1:0-2148 GCA_041496525.1 Dehalococcoidia bacterium | reverse complement strand
CTCCTACGGGCCGGTCCTGGCGCTGCACGACGTCAGCCTGGAAGTTGGGGAGGGTAGCATCGTCACCCTCCTGGGCTCCAACGGGGCGGGCAAGACGTCCACCCTGCGCGTCATCTCCGGGCTGCTCCGGGCCAGCGCCGGAACCGTCAAGTTCATGGGCCGGCGCATCGACCGGCGCTCGCCGGATGCCATCGTTTCGATGGGCATATCCCACGTGCCGGAGGGGCGGGAGCTCTTCACGGAGCTCTCTGTACAGGAGAACTTGATGCTGGGGGCCTATACGCGCCGCGATGGTACCGTCAAGCGGGACCTGGAGCGGATGCTGGAGTACTTCCCGATACTGGCGGAAAGGCGGCGACAGTTCGCCGGTTCCCTGTCCGGTGGTGAGCAGCAGCAGCTGGCGATCGCCCGCGGGCTGATGAGCCGTCCGCGGTTGCTGCTGATGGACGAACCGTCGCTGGGGCTGGCGCCGCTGGTGGTGCAGGAGATCTTCCGTATCATCGCCACGATCAACCGCGAGGAGCGGGTGACGATCCTGCTGGTCGAGCAAGACGCCGAGCTGGCGCTCTCGCTGGCCAAGTATGGCTACGTGCTGGAGACGGGACGCGTCGTCATCGCGGACGAGAGCGCTAAGCTGCGCGAGGACGAGAGCGTGCGCCGCTCCTACCTGGGATACTGAGAATGCCGACTCTGATGATGCTGGCCCCCACGCTCCTGGCGAACTGGCAGAAGCCCTGGGATGACTGGAGCCTCTTCGGGGAGCAGGTGGTATCAGGCCTTGCCACGGGCGGTATCTATGCCCTGGTGGCATTGGCGGTCGTCCTCATCTACCGGTCGACCGACGTCGTCAACTTCGCCCAGGGCGAAATGGCGATGTTTGCCACCTTCGCCATGTGGTCGCTTACCCTGGCCGGCGTCGACACGTGGATGGTGTTGATCATCGGCGTGGCTCTGGCCGCGTCGATGGGCGGCTTCATCGAGAGAGTGGTGGTGCGGCCCGTAGAGAGCGCGCCCGCCCTCAGCGTCGTTGTGGTCACACTCGGTCTGTTCGTCTTTCTGAACAGCGTGGCGACGTGGATCTGGGCCCAGGGCGAGCTGCCCAAGACGTTCCCGACGCCGTTCGGAACGGACAGCGTGGACCTGGGGTTCGCCCGCGTCAGCCAGCACAGCATCGGCATCCTGGTCGTCGCGTTCGTAATCATGGGACTCCTGTACCTGCTGTTCAACCACACCAAAGTCGGTCTGGCGATGCGGGCCAGCGCCCAGAACCCGCTAGCCAGCCGTCTCATGGGGATCAACGTGGGGCGCATGCTGACGATGGGCTGGGCGCTGTCCGCCGGCGTCGGTGGACTGGCCGGGATGCTGATCGCGCCGGTCACGTTCCTGCACCCCGGGTTCATGCTGGGCGTGCTGCTGTACGCCTTCGCCGCCGCCGTCCTCGGCGGGCTGGACAGCCCGCCCGGGGCGATTGTCGGCGGCTTCACCATCGGCGTCGTGGAGAATCTCTTCGGCACCTACACCCCGTCCGACTGGCTGGGCGCGGAGATGAAGCTGCCGCTGACGCTGCTGGTCCTGGTCATAGTGCTGGTCATCCGGCCGGCCGGCCTCTTCGGCCGTGAGCGCGTGCGCAGGGTCTGACATGGAGTTGTGGCCGTTCCTCGCCTTGATGACCGCGGTTTCCGTGGCCGTGCGGCTCGCTCCGTTCGTGCCGGACCGCTACCGCCTGGCCGGGTCGATCCTGGTCCTGCTGGCGTTCTTGTGCTGGGCCCCGTTTGCGTTGGACGGCTTCCGCACGTTCCAGCTGGCGCGGGTGGCGACGTGGGTAATCGTGGCGATGGGGCTAAACATCCTCACGGGGTACAACGGCCAGATCTCCCTGGGGCACGGGGCGCTGGTGGCCCTGGGCGCCTACACGGCGGCCCTCCTCATGGACAGCGGCGAGCAGATGGGATTCATCGATTCCAGCCCGTGGCCCTTCTGGTCGGCCATCATCATGGCCGGGATCATTACCGCCATTGCCGGGTTTCTGCTGGGGATACCGGCGCTGCGGTTGAGCGGCCCATACCTGGCGATCGCCACGCTGGCGCTGGCCATCAGCTTCCCGTCCATCCTCCATAAGTACGACTCCTTCACCGGAGGCGGCCAGGG
>JBGQEU010000324.1:0-2171 GCA_041496525.1 Dehalococcoidia bacterium | reverse complement strand
TCCTGGTGGAGGACCCGAACGTGAAGGCGATCCTGATCAACATCTTCGGCGGGATGGCGCGCGTGGACGTGATCGCGCAGGGGATCATCGACGCGCACAAGGAGATGACGGTCGGCGTGCCGGTGGTGGCGCGGCTGGTGGGCACGAACGTGGAGGAGGGCGAGCGGCTGCTCAAGGAGTCCGGCCTCTCGCTGATCCGGGCGGCTGACCTGGGGGAGGCGGCGCGCAAGGCCGTGGAAGCGGCGGCGTAGAACCGCGTAGGCGCGAATAGGCGTATCCTACCGGCTTCCGATTCGTTTCCAAGGAGCGGAGGACAAACGCGTGAAGGCCACCCTGCTCCTGCTGCCGATCGGTGTGACGCTGGCCGCACTCCTGCTGGAACCGCGCAGCGCCTTCGCCTGCAGCGTTGGTGAGGACTTCAACCCCTATCGAGATTCCGGCGTAATCGTGGGCGGCCGCATCACCGGCTGGGAGATAATCCCGGACGCGATTCGGTGGGAGGTTCGCAAGGACGACCCCAAGCGTTACTTCGAGCCCAACGACAACCCGAACTACTACGGGCCGTACGAGCCGGTTCGCTTCTTCATGGACGTGGACAGGGTCCTCAAGGGTTCTGCGTCAGGGCGACTTGAGATGGTGTCAGGAAACACCTTGTCACTCTCCCCCCTTTACGACGGCGCGCTGGAGTACGCATGGGTAGGCTCCAGCGGCGCGTGCGGCGCCTTCAACTCCGACCCCACCGGCAAGTACGCCATACTCGGGTTGGGGCTCGATACTTTCGGGAGATACACGCCAAGTCTACCGCTAACGTTTTTCATCGGCGACGAGCCCGCCGGCGAGGCGTACGACCGGGCCCTCGCTCGTCTCTATTCATCCGCAGCCGCTCTGCCCAACGGCGGCGGCCCGCCCAGCGCTGACAGTGGGCCGTCAGACTGGGCCCTCGCCACCACCTTCGGCGCTGGAGGCGCCGCACTCCTAGCCGCTTCCGCGTACCTGCTGCGCCGTCGTATCATGGGCCGCGATGACAGCATTCCCGGCCCCTGACCGGCCACAGGCCGGCGCAGCCTTCCCGCATCGTCCCAACCTGAAGGTTAGGGCATATCCGTCCCGCCCATCCAACCTCCTACCTCCAACCTCCTCCCTCCTGACGCTATGACCGTTCGTGTTGGGATTGTTGGCTCGCGGTTTGCGGCTATGGCTCACGCTGAGGGGCTGCGGTCGGTGCCGGGCGCGGAGCTGGTGGCTGCGGCTTCGCCGAACCCGGAGCATGTCTGGGAGTTCCGCCGCCGCTTCGATATTGCGCACGCTTTCGGGGACTACAAGGACATGCTCACGAGCGGGCTGATCGACGCTGTGACGGTCGCTTGCCCGAACGACTTGCACTGCGAGGTGGTGATCGCCGCTGCGGAGGCCGGGAAGCATGTGCTGGTGGATAAGCCGCTGGCGCTCAGCCTGGCGGAGTGCGACCGGATGATCGCGGCGTGCAAGAAGGCCGGTGTTGTGCTGATGTACGGCGAGAACCTGTGCTTCGCGCCGAAGTACGCGCGGGCGAAGGAGCTGGCGGACGAGGGCGCGCTGGGCGAGGTGTACTACGTGCGGCAGCTGGAGTGCCACGACGGGCCGCACTCGGACTGGTTCTGGGACGTGCACCGCTCCGGCGGCGGGGTGCTGATGGACATGGGCTGCCACTCCATCGCCTACTGCCGGTGGGTGTTTGGGAACGCGCCGGTGGACACGGTGTACGCGGAGGTGGGCAACTTCGTGCACAAGGACCGCACGCGGGGCGACGACCACGCGGTGGTGTCGATGCGTTTCGCGCCCAGCGAGAAGCACCCGCACGGGGGCCTGGGCGTCGCGGAGAACTCGTGGGCGCGGGTTGGCGGCCTGGACGACCGCGCGGAGATCTACGGATCGAAAGGGCTGACGGTGGCGGACATCGCCCGCGGCAGCGCTCTGAACACGTACAGCGCGGAGGGCTACACGTACGCCGCGGAGAAGTCGCCACGCACGCGCGGCTGGACGTGGACGGGCTACGAGGAGGCGTGGAGCTACGGCTTCCCGCAGGAGATGGCGCACTTCGTGGCGTGCGTTGAGCAGGGCAAGCAGCCGATGCTGACGGGCGCAGACGGCCGCGCGGTGCTGGAGGTGATCTGCGCCGCGTACGAGTCGGC
>JBGQEU010000323.1:0-2187 GCA_041496525.1 Dehalococcoidia bacterium | reverse complement strand
GGCGCTAGTGCGACTCGTGCCAGACGGACATGTGGTCTTTCACCGCCTGGTGATAGGCGCCCGGCTGATAGTGCTCGTCGTAGAAGTCCGTCTCCAGGTGGTGGGCCTGGAACCAGATGTTCATCTCCATCGGGTCGATCGTCGCGGGGAAGCGGCCGTAGGTCTCCCAGATGTAGTCACAGAGGGCCTTCGTCGCTTCGACGCACCAGGCGGGCGTCTTCTGGACGAGCCTGTCCAGCGCCGGGCGGTCCTTGTACGGCGCCGGGCCACCCTCTTCCTTGTAGATCCCGCGAGACCCCCACTTGGCGTCGAAGATGGCCTGCACGGCGGCGCCCATGTCCGGGTAGTACGGCGGGCAGTACGACTGGAAGAGGCCGTCCAGTCCCACAGGCGCCGGCCGCGGGCCGGGGATCAGCGGCCGGACGGGCCCCGTCTTGGCCGGGACGTGGAAGCGGAAACCCATCAGCTGCAGGATGAACGGGGCCACGGACGAGGTGAATATCCAGCCGCCCAGGCCCATGGCCTGGATGGCCAGGTACATGTTCTGCAGCATGAACGCCTGCTCCGTGCCCGGGATGATCATCTGCATGCTGCTCTCCAGGCCGGAAAGCGCATAGGGCCGGGAGCGATCCAGATAGCCCTTGTCCGCCCATTCCTTGAGCGGCTCCGCGTTGTTGTTCAGGTCATCGTATACGTAGAGGGAGTTCGGCGCGTCCATGGCCAGCATGAGCACGTTGATGTACTCCCAAGTGACATCGCTCACCGGCATGAACAGCGTGCTGCCCGGCTGGTTCACGTTCCACCAGTTGAACGGCTGCGTAACCCCGGGGACCATCGGCACGGGCAGGCGGCCCTGGCCGGTCTGCACCGTGTTCGCCCGGAACGCCTGCACGATCTTCTCGCGGTCGTCCAGGGATTCGAACTCCTGCATGGCGGTCGGCAGCTTATCCCGCATCTTCACCAGGTACGTGCCTTCGTCGTTGGTGAAGAACAGCTCGGTGCCGTGGGAGCCGCAGGCGCTAGCGTAGACCCGGCCCACGAACTGGAGCATCGTGTTGCCGCACCAGTTGCTGCCGGCGCCGTCATTGAACGGCAGGTCCGCCAGGTTGAGCCCGCTGATGCCCGTCCCCGCCATCACCAGCGCCGCCTCCTCTATCTCGTCCAGGGGCACCGGCTCCGCCGTCGACTTGAACGGCGCCAGATCTCCCGGCATCTCGGCCCCCAGCGGGAAGCGGCGCGCCCGCCGCTGGAAGATCGCGTCGAAGAGAGGATAGTTCCAGGCCCGCTGCACCGGCTCGATGGAACTGACCGGTTCCGCTACCGTGCTGCGCTTGGCAACCATGTGACGCCCTCCGTTTCGCTATCCGATTAAGGTGGCCCGCCGGCAAGCCGGAGGTGAACCGATTATACAGAGTCATCTGCAGAACAGGAAATAATTGGCGCCCACGGGGCCGCGGGTGCGCATGCTATGATGATGCCGGATGATCTTCTACCTGGGGCTCGTGGACGCGGACCCGTTTGCGGCCCTCGTTTTCGTTGCGGCCATCGCCACCGCTCTCGTCGCCGGCATCTCCTTCCACGAGTTCTCCCACGCCTACGTAGCGGACGCGCTGGGCGATAGACTGCCGCGCAGCCGGGGCCGGTTGACACTGAACCCGCTGGCCCATCTGGACCCCGCGGGGACCATCCTGATGGTGCTGGTGGGCTTCGGCTGGGGGAAGCCAGTGCCGGTGAACCCCAACGCTACCCGCAACCCGAAAGCCGCGCTGGCCACGGTGGCCGGCGCCGGGCCGGTTTCCAACTTCGTGGTGGCAGCGGTGGCCGGCCTGCCCATCAAGCTCGATCTCGTGCCGTGGATATCGCCTTTCAACACGTCGGCCTTCAACTTCCTGGCGGCCCGCGGATTCAGCGACGGGCAGTACGCCGGTCTCTTCCTCAGCTCCATCGTGCTTTTCAGCCTCATCCTGGGGGTATTCAACCTGATCCCCATCGCGCCGCTGGACGGGTTCAAGGTGGCCGTCGGCCTGCTCCCACGCGAGCTTTCCATCGCCTTCGCGCGCATGGAGCAGTACGGGCCGGCGATCCTGATCGCACTCATCGCGCTGCCCTTCCTCACCGGGGGCCGCTTCGGACTCCTGTTCGAGGTGATGCAGCCGGTCATCCGGTTCCTGGCAGGCATATTGGCAG
>JBGQEU010000322.1:0-2188 GCA_041496525.1 Dehalococcoidia bacterium | reverse complement strand
TAGCCATCTACGGCGGCTCGTAGCTCATCGGCCGATAATCCCGTGCGGACGTCGACTTCGGCGCCGGACCGCTGCAGGGCCAGGACGCCGTCTTCGGCAATCGGGTCACAGACGAGAATGCGGAACGTCATCCCGAAGGCGTGGCTCAGCGCACAGCCGAGGGGCTGTAGCCCAGCTTTACGAGCGCCTGCTCCAGCGCTTCCAGCGCCTGGCGGATGTCCGCTTCCTCCACGAGCCCCAGGTGTCCGATGCGAAAGATCCTGCCGCTCAGCTTGCCCTGTCCTCCCGCCAGCACCACGCCGTACTCATCTTCCAGCAGGTTGCGCAGAGCGCTCACTTCGATGCCTTCCGGGCACCTTATTGCCGTGACTGTGTCGGAGGCGCACCGCTCGTCTTCGCAGAACAACTGCAGTCCCATCCGCTTCACGCCCTGACGCACCAAATTCGCCATGCGGGCATGCCGGGCGAAGATGCTCTCCAGCCCCTCCACGCCCATCCGCTCCAGGGCCACGTCCAGCCCGAAGAAAACGGACATCGTCGGCGTCCACGGCGTCTGGCCCTTGACCAGCGAGTCACGGTGCTTGCCGAGATCGAAGTAGAAGTGCGGCATCCGGGCGCTCTCATACGCCTTCCAGCCGCGGTCGCTCATCGCCACGAAGGCCAGCCCCGGCGGGACCATCCAGCCCTTCTGCGAGCCGGTAACAACGACATCCAGGCCCCAGCCGTCCATCTCCAGCGGGATGGCGCCCAGGCTGCTGACGGCATCGACGAGGAGCAGCTTATCGAACTCCCGCACGACGCCGGCGATCTCCTCCAGGGGGTTCGTGACGCCCGTGGAAGTCTCGTTGTGCGTGACGAGGACGGCCTTGATGTCCGGCTCCTTGTCCAGCGCCATGCGCACCTGCTCCGGGCGCGCCGCCTGGCCCCAGTCGTACGGCAGCATCGTCACCTCGGCGCCGTACGTCTCGGCGATCATGGCGAAGCGCTCCCCGAAGGAGCCGATGCTCACGACCAGCACCTTGTCGCCGGGCGATAGGGTGTTGGTCACGGCCGCCTCCAGGCCGCCGGTGCCGGAGCAGCTGAGGATCAGCACATCGTTGCTGGTCTGGAAGAAGTCCTTCAGCCGCTCGCTTACGCGCCCCATCAGCGCCGCGAACTCGCGGCCGCGGTGGTTGACCATAGGGTGCGCCACCGCCTCGAGGATGTCCGGCGGCACGGGTGTGGGCCCGGGAATACGCAGGTTGATCTGCTTGGGCATGGCTCTTGCATCTTATGGCCCCTGCCGGATGAGGGTCAAGGAAAGATGGTAGCGAGGCCTAGTACGTGGCGAAATCGCCCTCAGCGGTGGTCAGGTGGTGGATATCGTTCAGCAGGCGCAGCACGCGCCGCCCGTTGCCCACGGCCACGATGTTCACCGAGGTATGCGCCGGCCGGAAGAACATGTCGTACGGGCTGCCGATGATGTGCCCGATGTAGGCGTTGATGACGCCGCCGTGGCAGACGATGGCTATGCGTTCGCCCACGTTCCCGGCGATCGCCGTCTCCACGGCGTTAATTGCGCGCTTGCGGAATTCGTAGCTGGGCTCGGAGTGCGGGTAGACGTCCCAGTTGCGCTCGTTCAGCATTCGCTGCCGCGCCGCCAGCAGCAGGTCGCGGCCCAGGAACTCCTCCGCCGTCTTGTCTCGCGGCACGTCGCGGAACACCTCCACCTCCCGCAGGTCTTCCATCACCTGCAGCTCCAGTCGCGGGTGATGCCGCTGGACGGCCTGCGCCGTCTCAGTCGCCCGTCGCAGCGGGCTGACGAAGATAGCGTGCAGCCTCTTCGTCGATAGCGCCTCCCCCAGCAGCCCGGCCTGCGCCCGGCCCTGCTCTGTCAACGGCGGGTCGATGTAGTCGCCGACAACCCCCCCTAGATCGAAGACCTGCTGCGCGTGGCGCACGAGGAGCACGTCGGTGACGCCCTCGACGCCGGTGAGGAAGGCCTCGTCGAATACACCTGGGACACGACCCTTTCGATCCCCCATCTCTTCTCCAGACTACTAGTGCGCTCGGTCCAGGGTCATTCTAGCAGGGCCGCGCGGAACCACTCGGCGACCGTGGCGCGGCCGGCGTCATGCTAGAATTTCTGCGGATAGCAATGACCACCGAGAATCCGTATCGCGCGCTCCCGTCTGTAGACCGGCTGATG
>JBGQEU010000321.1:0-2190 GCA_041496525.1 Dehalococcoidia bacterium | reverse complement strand
ATCCAGGACAACCTGGACCTGGGCATCTCCTTCGTGGAGAAAGAGGTGGGCGTCTCTTCCGTTATCACCGTGACAATGCTGCTCGCTATCCCCATCGGCTTCGCGTTCACGCTGGTCAACGTCGCCTCGAGGGTGGTCGTGAACGAGCAGGCGCCGCCGGAGGCTCAGGGACGCGTTTTCGCCGTCCAGAGCGCCGTGGGCGACATCCTGTCGCTCGTGCCGCTGTTCATCGTCGGCGTCATGGCGGACCTGGTGGGCGTGCGCGCGACGTTGCTGGCGGCGGCCGTCGCCTCGGCGGCCGGGGCCGGCTACCTGACGTTCTCGCGACGTTTCGCGCCGCCGGACGGGGCCGAGATCGCTCCTCAGGAGCCAGTGCCGGAGCTTCCCTCGGGTTCCGGCACCTAGACCGGGAGGTTGAGGCCGGGCAGCTGCAGCGCCTGCGCGGGCCGGATCATGATCTCGTTCACGTGCACGGTCTCCGGCAGCGAGACGGCGAAGACCACGGCCTCCGCGATGTCCTCCGGCCGCATCACTACCTGCTTCGCCACCGCCAGCACGCGGTCTATCATCTCTTGCGGCACGTGCTCGCCCGCCTTCAAGCCGGACGGGTCGATGCCGAACATCTTGCCTATGGCGTTCAACTGTTCCTGCGGCATGTTGCGCACCAGGCTTGTGGCCACCGCGCCCGGCATGATCGCCGTGACGCGGATGTTCTTCCCCTGCAGCGCAATGCGTAGACTCTCCGTCAGCGCGCCCGCCGCGTGCTTGGAGGCCGCGTACATGGGGTCCTGAGGCTCTGCGTAGCGCGCCGCCACGCTGGTGATGTTCACAATGTGCCCGCCCTTGCCCTTCATCACGCGGTAGGCCTCGCGGCAGCCCAGCGCCAGGCCCAGGACGTTCACCTCCAGCGTCTCCCGCCACTTCTCGTAGTCGCCCTCGAGTACGTTGTCGAACGGGTTGACGCCGGCGTTGTTGACCATGATGTCCAGCTTGCCGAATTCCGAGACCGCCGCATCCACCAGCTCCCGCATCTGCTTCTCTTCCCGCACGTCCGTCTGGCGTACGATCGCGCGGCCGGAGTTGGCGGATATCGCCTTCGCGGCCCCGTCCATCGGCTGCTTCTGGCGGCCCGCCAGCACCACCGCTGCACCTCCCGCACCCAGCGCATTGGCGATCGCCAGCCCAATGCCGGAGCTGGCGCCCGTGACTACGGCTACTTTGTCTTTCAGGTTGCCCATTGCATTCTCCTTGTCTACTCGCCCTTGTCCTTGAACATCGCTCCCGCGGTCTTGCGCGACACGAAGCGCGGCATCAGTTTCACGGAGCTTGCCAGCATCCGGTTCGCCGCGCCCGGCACCACAATCGCCTGGCGCCTTGCTGACCCCTTGAGCGCGGCCGCCACCACCTTCTCTGCGGTCACCCAGCCCATCGGCATGCGTTCGCGTTCCACGCCCGCCACCTCCTGGAACTCGGTCTTCACCGGCCCCGGGCAGAGGCAGGTCACCGCCACGCCGTGCTTCTTCGCCTCCTCGTGCAGCCCCTCAGAGAAGTGCAGCACGAACGCCTTGGTCGCGCCGTACGTGCTCATGTACGGCACCGGCTGGAACGCGCCCATGGACGCCACGTTGATGATCGCGCCCGTCTTCTGCGGCACCATAGACGCCAGCGCTGCGTGCGAGAGCCGCGCCAGCGCCCGCACGTTAAGGTCGATCTCCTGGATCTCGCGGTCTACGGGCAGGCGGTAGAACACGCCGCGCGTCCCGAAGCCGGCGTTGTTCACCAGCATGGAGACGTCGCCCCTGCCGAGCCGCTGCTCGACGAGCGCCACACCCTCCGGGGTCGTCAGGTCCGCTTCGATGACTTCGGTCGCCACGCCGGGCTGTTCCGCCAGCTCTGCCGCCAGCTTGTCCAGCCGGTCGCGTCGGCGGGCCACCAGCACAACGCCGTAACCCTTCTTCGCCAGCTGCCGCGCGAACTGCTCGCCAAGCCCGGAGGACGCGCCCGTGATCACGGCCACACCGCGCTTCTCTGGCGCGCCCTTGCCGTCCGTCTTGTCTTTCACTTTTGCAGCCATCTCATACCCTCAACTAATCACTAATTCACTAATCACTGATCGCTCGTCGCTAGCCCAGCACTTCCAGCACTTCGGCCGCCGCCCGTTCTCCGGAGCGCACGGCTCCATCCATATAT
>JBGQEU010000320.1:0-2192 GCA_041496525.1 Dehalococcoidia bacterium | reverse complement strand
ATCGTCTTCGTCGGCCACGGCCGCAGCGATGCGAAAGCCATCACGAGCGCCCTGCGCGTAGCGCGGGAGGCCGCGCAATCAGGGATGCTGGATGCCATCCACGAGGTGGCGCCGGCGGCTGTCTCCGGCTAGGCGTCCGGCCGCGGCGCCAGCCACTCGGCGATGAGCCGCGAGAGCGGGCCGATCATCTGGTCCAGCCGTACGGCTTCCGGCGCCAGGCGCGCCTGCTGTACCATCCCCTCGACGGCGGCGATCACCACGGAAGCGGCGAACTCGAAGTCCAGGTCGCGGCGCACGGTGCCCGCCTCGCGGGCCCTCTCCAGCGCCTCCACGGCGAAGGTCCGCCAGCTGTTGTACATGGCCGCGATCTTCTGCCGCACCTTCTCGTTGCGGGCGGCGTGAGCGGCGAACTCCATGAAGAGAGCAGACCATAGGGGGTCCCTGGTGTGCAGCCCGAAGATGCCGTTCAGAACGATGCGTATGTTGTCGGCGAGCGGGACGCCCGGCAGGAGGTCCTGCCGGAAGGCGTCCTGCTGTTGTTGCAGCCGCTCCTCCAGCATGGCCCAGAAGAGGTCTTCCTTGCTCTCGAAGTGGACGTAGAAGGCGCCCTTGGAGAAGCCGGCTTCGCGGACGATCTCGTCGATCGTCGCCCGCTCGTAGCCATGTTCGGCGAAGACATGCAGCGCGGCCTCGAGCAGTAGCTGCCGGGTATCTTCGCCGCGGCGGCGCTTGGTTGTGGGGGTCGCGTCAGTAGTCATCTGCTGGGCGGATTATACGATACCTACGGCGGGGCTGGCGACTGACCGGTCAGTATCTTAGCCGTAAGCCGGCAGGTCGGGCTAGTCCGAAGGCTGGACGGGCGGGCCGAAGCGCATCCACAGCTTGAGCGCCTCCTGCAGGTTGCGCAGGGCGTCCTCCGGCGATTGGTTGGCCAGCAGGCAGCGCTCGACGTGCTGATCTATGATCAGAAGACCTACCTGCTCCAGACTACTGCGGGCGGCCATCAATTGAGTGACGATATCCTCGCAGACCCGGTCGTCCGCCAGCATCCTGTGGATACCCCGGATCTGGCCTTCAATGCGGCGCAGTCGAGCCAGCAGCGCTTCGATTTCCGGCCTCGTTTGCTCTTCGGACATCACAGTCTCGTTTGACATACCCCTCGGGGGTATGTTAGCATGACTTCGCGAAGCAAGTCAACGGCGTCGCGGTGATGGCGCCGGGCAGAAGGATGAAGGAGGCGCTATGGCAAAGCCCGCAGATGTTTCGGATAACGAATGGGAGAAGGAAGTCCTCAAGAGTGACCTGCCGGTGCTGGTGGACTTCTGGGCGCCCTGGTGCGGCCCTTGCCGGATGGTGGCGCCGATCGTAGAGGAGCTGGCGGACGAGTACGCCGGCAAGGTCAAGTTCTACAAGCTGAACACTGACGACAACGTGCAGACCGCATCCCGCTACGGCATTCGCAGCATCCCCACGCTCATGGTGTTCAAGGGCGGCCAGGCGGTGGACCAGATCATCGGATTCCGGCCCAAGAGCGATCTCAAGCGGACGCTGGAAAAATCGCTGCCTTAATGTCGCAGGTGGCGACGACCAGAGAGTACGACACCGTTATAATCGGCGGCGGGCCGGCTGGCCTCGCCGCCGGTCTCTATGCGGCCCGTGCCCGGCGCCGCGCAATCCTTCTGGAGAAGGGTGTGATCGGCGGGCAGATCTCGCTCACGGAGCTGGTGGAGAACTACCCCGGCGTGCCGACGGTCAACGGCTTCGACCTGGCCCAGACGATGCTCAAGCAGGCGGAGAGCTACGGACTGGAGACGGAGTACGCCGAGGTGAGTGGGTTGCAGCGGAGCGACAAGAAATGGCGGATACGCAGCGGCGATGGCGATCTCCTGGCCAAGGCCGTGATCGTGACGTCCGGCGCGGAGTACAACCGCCTGGGAGTGCCGGGCGAGGAGCGCCTGACCGGCCGCGGCGTCTCCTACTGCGCTACCTGTGACGCGGCGTTCTTCAAGGGCCAGGAGGTGGCGGTGGTCGGTGGCGGCGATGCAGCCCTGGACGAAGGGTTGTTTACAACCCGGTTCGCGGAAAAGGTGACCGTGATCCACCGCCGGGACCAGCTGCGCGCCGGCCGCATTCTCCAGGAGCGGGCCTTCGCCAACCCGAAGATGCACTTCCTCTGGAACACGGTTGTCGAT
>JBGQEU010000319.1:0-2196 GCA_041496525.1 Dehalococcoidia bacterium | reverse complement strand
TCCACGGTCACTTCGTCGCCGCAGAGGGGGTTCAGCCCTTCGTGGCTGGCCGTGGGAGAGGCGAGCGAGCCGCGGTGGCGGGGGCTGCGGTAGTGGTCCAGGATGATGTCCCGGTAGAGGTCGTTCAGTTCCGCTTCTTGGCGGGCGTATTCGTCACGCTGTGTCATGGCATTGCCCCTGTGCAGGAACGCGGGCGTGCCAAGCCGCTGCCGGTGGCCAGACCAGACGGCATGGGCACTCTCGAAGCCTCAGTATCCGTTCGTCCTTCGAGAGCCTCAGGACGAGCGGGAAGGGAGCGGGACGCCGACGACCCGCAGCGGGCGGCCTGACCCACCACCCCACTTCCGCCCAGATTCCTTCGCGAAGATGCGCCTTCGCTCCGAAGAAGGTGGATGCCGCTCAGAATGACACTCGGAAGGTCGTTCAGTTCCGCCTCTTGTCGGGCGTATTCGTCACGCTGTGTCATTGCGGAAGAAGTGGCGGGCGTCCCTCAGGGCCTGGACCAGGACGTCCACCTCCTCGAGGGTGTTGTAAACGTAGAAGCTGGCCCGCGCCGTGCCGGAGATGCCCAACCGGCGCATCAGCGGCTGCGTGCAGTGGTGCCCGGCGCGGATCGCCACCCCGTGCCGGTCCAGCACCGTCCCCACGTCGTGCGGGTGCACGTCTGCCAGGTTGAAGGACACCACGCCGCCGCGCTCGCTCGCATCCGGCGGACCGTAAAGGACGATATCGTCCAGCCGGCGCAGCTGCTCCAGCGCGTAGTGCGTGATCTCGGTCTCGTGCGCGCGCACGTTGTCCATGCCCAGCGCGTTCAGGTAGTCGATAGCCGCCCCGAAGGCGATGGCGTCGGCGATGTTCGGCGTCCCGGCTTCGAACTTCCAGGGCAGGTCGTTCCAGGTCGCCCCCTCGAAAGTCACCTTGCGGATCATCTCGCCGCCGCCCAGGAACGGCTCCATCTCCTCCAGCAGCTCCCGGCGGCCGTAGAGGACGCCGATGCCGGTGGGGCCCATCATCTTGTGCGCCGAAAACGCGTAGAAGTCGCAGCCGATGGCCTGCACGTCCACGGGCAGGTGCGGCGCCGCCTGCGCCCCGTCTACGAGGAACATGGCGCCGTTGCGGCGCGCCTCCCGCCCCATCTTCTCGACCGGGTTGATGGTGCCCAGGGAGTTCGAGACGTGCGGCATTGCTACCAGCTTCGTTTTGGCGTCGAACAGGTTCTCCAGGCCGTTCAGAGCCAGTGTCTGCTGCTCCGTCAGGCCGATGTAGCGGATCGTGGCCCCTTTTTCGACCGCCAGCCGCTGCCACGGGATGAGATTGGAGTGGTGCTCCATCTCCGTGAGCAGTATCTCATCCCCCTCACGGATGTTGGCGCGCCCCCAGGTGTAGGCCACTAGGTTAATGGACTCGGTCGTGTTGCGGGTAAAGATAACGCACTCGGGAGAGGGGGCGTTGATGAACGCCGCGACCTTGGCCCGGGCATCTTCGTACGCCGTCGTCGCCTCTTCGCCCAAACAGTGCACCGCCCGGTGGATGTTCGCGTTATACGTCTCGTAGTACTTCACCAGCGCCTCGATCACCTGTCGCGGCTTCTGCGAGGTGGCAGCGTTGTCCAGGTAGACCAGCGGCTTCCCGTACACCTGCCGTTCCAGGATCGGGAAATCCTTCCGGATGCGGGCCACGTCGAGCGTCATGCGGACATCCTTTGGCCACCGCGTTGCCGCCTCGACTGGCCCTTCGACAGGCTCAGGATGAACGGATGGCGAATGCTCAGCCCGCCGCAGGAAGAGCGCGCTGCGGGCGTCGAGGTTGGCCTTCTCTTCATACTGCCTCCCCGGCCCAACGGAACCGCGGCAGCATCCTCACGGTCCGCCCCTCCAGCCACTCCCGCAGCGGCTCCACCTCAACCTTGTCCAGGATCTCGGCGGCGAACCCCCTGACCAGAAGCTGCATGGAGGTCTCGGGGTCAATCCCCCGGCTCTGCATGTAGAAGAGCACGTCCTCCGTGGCCGCGCCGGCGGTGGCGCCGTGGCCGCACTTCACATCGTCGGCGTAGATCTCCAGGCTCGGCTTGCTGTCCACCTCCGCTTCCGCGGAGAGGAGCAGGTTCTTGTCCTCCTGGTAGGAGTCGGTCTTGTCCGCGCCCGCCCGCACGAGCACCGTGCCGCCGAACACTGCGCGCGACTTGCCGTCCAAAAT
>JBGQEU010000318.1:0-2196 GCA_041496525.1 Dehalococcoidia bacterium | reverse complement strand
TACGACAACGAGAGCCCGCCGCGAGACCCCGTGCAGCGTGACCGCGACTACGGCTGGAACGGCTCACCGGTTGGCGAGAACATCGCGGCCGGGTTCGTGACGGCTCAGCAAGCGTTCGACGCCTGGCGCGGCTCGCCGGGTCACAACGCCGCCATGTTGTCTTCCAGCTTCAACGTCATCGGCATCGGCCGCGCGTTCAACCCCAACAGCATGTTCCACTGGTACTGGGTGACCGACTTCAGCTACGGTTCCGGCCAGCCGGTGGGCACGCCCACGACGCCGCCCGCCACCGCCACGCCGACGCCTGCGCCCAGTCCGCCTCCTACGGCGCCACCGACGCCGCCCCCAACACCGACGCCGTCACCTACGCCGGATCCAACTCCAACTCCCTCGGCGTCGCCCAGCCCAACCCCCGCCGGCGGCCCGCGTCTTTGGGGCGACGTGGACTGTGGCGGGGAGGTAACCATTGGCGATGCGCAGAAGTTGAGCCGCGCGCTCATTGGCCTGCCCATAAACCAGCAGCCGGATTGCCCCAACATCAACCAGCCCGTCATGGCGGACGACCGCCAGGAGGCCTGGGGGGACGTGGACTGCAACGGCGCGCTGAACATCAGCGATGCGCAGAAGATAGCGCGCGTGCTCGCGTCACTGGAGATCGTTCAGAACCCGCACTGTTTTGTGGTGGACAGCGCCGTCTGGGTGAGCTGACGGGTTCGCCCCACGGTGCGCGTGCACTTTCATCTCCTGCGTGGTCCCCTGACCGGCCGAACGACTCTTGTCGAGTTCGAGGTTTGAGTCCCTTGACTCGACATAGGCTACGACCTTACTATGCGTAGTAGTAAGGGATATGCCTAATCGTTAGGAGGTCACAATGGACGACCAGGACAAGGCCCGCATCCTCATCAGACTCGCCCGCAAGTGCCCAGAAGAGAGTCCCGTTTTGCTTGCATGGGCAGAGGAGTTGCTCACCCCGTCCAAGAACGGTCGAAGGTCGGCCTACAGCCACTTGAGTCGCGGAACCTTACCTGAGGCGGCTGCCACGTTCTTTCCCCTGCCAATCTTCATTTTGACGACAGGCCGCAAGATCGACGGAATCCTACACGAGGATTGTCGAGTCGAAGTTAATGGTATGACACATCGCAGTGTGTCGGGCGCCGCCGTCGCGGTGCTCGGCCACCCTGAAGACGGATGGCGGGTGTGGAAATTTCGAGACACGGATGGAAGGAACAAGCCAATCGATGTGCTCCGAAGACGAGGGCTGATTGGATCCCCGCCCGTCAAGAGGCGCCGTCGCTCTTAGTCGGCGAACGCCTCCAGCAGCGCCTCCCGGTAGCAGTCCGACTCCGCCGGCGATGACGGCGGCGGTGGGGTTCACTTGCAAGGCGTTGGCGGGCCGGTTTGCGAACCTGCCCCTGCCGGGCGAATATCAGCCGCGGCCTTCTCTCTTGAGTAGGCTCCGACGACAGGAAGTTATGAGGTTCACTTGCAAGGCGTAGGCGGGCAGGTTGCGAACCTGCCCGTACCGGGCGTCTAGATGCGGCCTTCCTTCTCCAGTCTGGCCTGCCTCTGTGCCATCAGGCGGGCGTAGAGCAGCAAGTCCGCGTCGCTGTAGACGGCGTCGCCCATCTCCGTGCCTCGCTTGAGGGATTTCATCGTCGCCTTGGTCAGCGCCACGGACAGGGCCGGGTTCGCCAGGACCTTGCCCGCCAGCTCCCTCGCCGCCTTCTCGTGTCCGCCGTCCGGGACCAGGTGCGTGACCAGGCCGTAGTCGTGCGCGTGTCCGGCGCCGAAGCGCTCGCAGGTCACCGTCAACTCCAGCGCACGGGCGTGGCCCATCTCGCGAGCCAGCCGGGGCAGCGCGTTCCAGCCCAGCGGCAGGCCCAACTCCACCTCTGGAATCGAGAACCACGCCGATTCCGCCGCCACGCGCATATCGCAGCAGGCCACCAGCACCAACGCGCCGCCCACCGCGAAGCCGTGCACGGCGGCGATTGTGATCTGGTCCAGGTTCTCGATCGCGGCGGACGTGCGGCTGCCAATGCCGGAGTTGTGCCGCACCTGCAGCTGGTTGCTGGAGCCTGCGTCGCGCCACTCGCTGGTGTCGGCGCCGGAGGAGAAGCCGGCGCCCTCGCCCGTGAAGATCACCACGCGCGTGTCCATGTCTTCGCCAAGCTCCCGGCACAGCGTTTGTAGCTC
>JBGQEU010000317.1:0-2201 GCA_041496525.1 Dehalococcoidia bacterium | reverse complement strand
GGCTTCGCTCCTTCTGTGCCAGACGCGCGGTGTAGACGAAGCACCGGGCATCGCACCAGAAGGCCGCCGCCGCCCCGGGCGGTGCCCTCGCCCTCGATTCCATCTTTCACCCTCGCTCCGTGGCCATCGTCGGGGTCTCGCCGCCCTCCCCCACCGGCGGCTTCGCCGGCGTCGGGCTGGGCTTCCTGCAGGCCATGGCGGACTCCGGCTTCCAGCCGCTCTACCCGGTCAACCCCAAGTACCAGGAGGTCGAGGGCTACCGCTGCTACGCCAGCCTGCTGGACATCGAGGGGCCGGTGGACCACGTCATCTCCAGCGTCCCCGCGCCGATCGTCCCCTCGCTGGTCGAAGACTGCATCGCCAAAGGGGTGAAGACGATCCACTTCTTTACGGCCGGCTTCCGTGAGACCGGCGCGGCGGAGATGACGGAGCTGGAGGCGCAGGTCGTGGGGCGGGCCACCGGGGCCGGCATCCGCGTGATCGGCCCCAACTGCATGGGGCTGTACGTGCCGGAGTCGAAGCTATCGTTCCACTCCGGCTTCCCGGCTGAGGCGGGGCCCGTTGGCTTCCTCTCGCAGAGCGGCGGCAACGCCATCGACATGGTGATCACGTCAGCGGTGCGCGGCGTCCGCTACTCCAAGGTCATCAGCTTCGGCAACGCCGCTGACATCGATGAGAGCGAGCTGCTCTCCTATCTGGCGGAGGACCCGCAGACGCAGATAATCGCCGCCTACATCGAGGGTGTCAAGGACGGCCGCCGCTTCTTCGACGCCATGCGCAAGGCGGCCGCCGCCAAGCCCGTCGTGGTGCTGAAGGGCGGCCGCACGGGCGCCGGGACGCGCGCCGTCATGTCCCACACCGCCAGCCTGGCCGGCTCCATCGCCGTCTTCGACTCGCTCTGCCGCCAGGTGAACGCCGTCGGCGTGAACAGCGTCGAGGAGCTGGCGGACATCGTCCTCGCCTTCCAGTTCATGCCGGAGATCGCCCGGGAGGCGGACGGAGGGCCATCGGGGCGCGTCGCCGTCGTCGGTGGCGGCGGCGGCTTCTCCGTCTTCGCCGCCGATGAGATCGACGAAGCGGGGCTGGCCTGCCCCGTCCTCCCGAAGGAGGTTCAGGCTCAGTTACAGGAGATTAACCCCGTGGCCGGGACCAGCCTGCGCAACCCCGTGGACACCATCGCCATCTTCCAGCCGCAGAAGCTGGAGCAGAGCCTGCGCATCATCGGGCAGGCGGAGAACATCGACGTGGTCATGTTCCACACGAGCTTCAGCTGGGGCGGCAGCCGCCGCTCAGCCGCCTTTTTCGGCAACACCGACCCGCAGCAGTTCATGGAGATGATGGTGCAGCAGATGGTGCGGGCCCGCGACGCCTGCGGCAAACCGATCGTTGTCGTGCTGAGGCAGCCGCTGGACGTGGAGAGCATGGAGCGGGCGCTGGCCTTCCAGGAGAAGGCGTGGCGGGCCGGCTTCCCCCTCTTTCCCACCATACCGCGGGCGGCCAACGCCATCGCCAGGCTGCGGCGGTGGGCGCAGGTCCGGTCCGATCGCTGAGTCGCGGTGACCGCCGCGGCGGCGCGCCCCTTGGTGCTTAGCCGGCCGCCCTTCCCTGGAAGGGCCGCCGGTCAGCGGCGCCCGAACTGCCGCGCCAGCAGGTCCGCGCTCATGTGGAGCATCGTCGGCCGCCCGTGCGGGCAGGTGTGAGGCGACTCCGTCTCCTCTAGTTGCCGCGCCAGTTCCCGCATCTCGTCCAGGGACAGCACCTTGCCGGCGCGGATGGCGCCGTGGCAGGCCAGGGACATCGCCACCCGGTCCCGGTGGTCGCCCTCGTCCTCCTCCAGCAGCAGGTCCAGGAAGCGGCCGATGGCCTCCCGCACGTCGCCCTTCCCCGGAAGGGCCAGTGGCTGCGGCACGCTGCGCACCAGGCAGGCGCCGTCGCCGAAGGGCTCGATCTCGAACCCGTGCGCGCGCAGCGCCTCCTCCTGCTCCCGCACGAGGGCCCGCTGCCGGGCAGAGAGATCGATGGTCAGCGGCTGCAGGAACCCCTGCACCTGGGGCTGGCGGCGCTGACGCTCCTGCCAGAAGCGCTCGTAGAGGACGCGCTCGTGGGCGGCGTGCTGGTCAATCAGGTACATGCCGTCGGGACCCTCGGCGATGATGTAGGTGGCGCCGAACTGGCCGATGACCCGCAGGACGGGCAGCGCC
>JBGQEU010000316.1:0-2204 GCA_041496525.1 Dehalococcoidia bacterium | reverse complement strand
CGTGCCCTGGGAGATCCTGTCCAGCCCCAGCTTCTCGTTCCAGCCGCCTTCCAGCCACACGGTGGGCTTGTGCTGCAGGACGAACTGGATGATGTTGTCCTCCGTGCGTACGTAATGCCAGAGGATGAAGGAGATGGGGTGGCCATTGTCGTTCGCGCGCCAGTGCAATTGGTCCGGCGTCAGGTCGCCTATCGCGTCGTCGTACATGCCATGCAACTGGCGCAAGCTGGACCGGATGAAGTCGATGGTGGACATAACGTGCCCCTTTCTTCGTTCGCGGCTAATCTATGTGCCTGTGGGCGTGGTGTCAAGCGGATGGGCACGGTTGACAGGAGGGCGCAAAACAGGTGACAGTGGCCCAAGAGTGCAGGGAGGACCCATAGAAGACGACGGCGGGGGCGCCGGCCGCGGGTTGAGCCGGCGCCGGCTACTGCGCACCGGCGGCCTGTTGGGCGCCTGGGCCCTCGTCCTGGCGGCGTGCCGCGGCAAGGACAACGGCCCGCTAACGACGCTGGACGCCACGATCGCGCTCACGCCGGACGGATCGCTGGGCGCCGCTCCGGGGGAGCCGTACACGGTGCGCACAGACCTGGCGCAGGCGCAGTCTGGCCGCGAGAGCCGCCGCCGGTCATTCCTGGCATTCCACCACCTGACGGACTTCCGCATTGTGGACGAAGAATCGCCGCTGCGCAGCGAGTGGGTGGAGTCTTGCCCCACGCCCGTATCCACCAGCGCCTTTCGTCCACAGGAGTCGCTCAGTCTGCAGGCGGCGGACGCGCTGATCTCCCAGGCCAACCGGATAGACAGCAGCCCGGTGACCGGCCGGCAGGTGGACTTTGCGCTGCACACCGGCAACGCGGCGGAAAACGCGCAGCACAACGAGCTACGCTGGTTCATGGATCTTATGGACGGCAAGACCGTATCGCCGGACAGCGGCTCACCAGGGTACCAGGGTGTGCAGCAGGAATCCCCCGCAGACGCCTATCCAGACCTCCTGCAGGCTGCGCAGGGCACGTTCACGGCGGAGGGGCTGAAGCGCCCGTGGTACTCGGTCATCGGCAACAGGGACGTGCTGGTGCAGGGCAACTTCCCGCCTACGCAGGGCATCGGCTCTATCGCTGTGGGCCACGAGAAGATCATCTCCCTGGGCCCACAGGCGCAATCTGAGCTGTGCAAGGACCCGCAATCGCTGCTGGGCCAGGACGCCTCGCAGAAGGTGCTTAGCGACCCCGAGAGCGTGGTGGAGACTGTGAGCCCGGACGCGGACCGCCGGCCGCTGACCAAGAAGGACTGGATATCGGAGCATCTCCGCAGCGGAACGGGGCCAGGGCCGGAGGGACACGGGTTCACCCGCGCCAACGTGGACACAGAGTCCGCCTATTACGTTCTTGACCTCGGTCCCATCGCGCTGATAGTGATCGATACGGTGAACCCGGGTGGCTTTTCGGCCGGCAGCATGGACGCGGTGCAGTTCGCGTGGCTGGAGGACCAGCTCAAGCGGCGCAGCAGCACCTACTTCGAAAAAGGCGCCGGACGTGTGACCACGGGCAAGCCGGACAGCCTGATCGTGATCGCGAGCCACCACGGGACGGACGCTATGACCAACCCCTTTCCGGGGGCGGACGGCTCGTTACGCGTGCGTGGTGTAGATCTGGAAGCGCTCTTGCACCGCTTTCCCAACGTTGTGTTGCACGTAGCGGGCCACAGCGGCGCGAACCGCATCGTGGCAAGGCCGGGCACCACCGGCGGCGTTACAACCGGCTACTGGCAGGTGAGCACGGCCTCTCCGCTGGACTACCCCATGCAGGGCCGGCTAATCGAGATTGCAGACAACGGCGACGGCACGATTGCGGTCTTCGCGACTACGTACGATAACGCGGCGCCCTTGGCGCCGGGCGATGCTGAAGACCCCACGCCGGCGGACGGCGTGAACCAGCGCCAGCTGGCTTCCGTAGCGCGCCTTGTGGCCGCACACGACCCGCAGCTCAGCCGGGACGCTATAGGCCTGGGCCCAAGCGACCGCAACGCGGAGCTGCTGCTGACAGCGCCCTTTGATCTCTCCGCCCTCACGCCGCCGCCGCGCCACAGCCCCACGGCGGGAGAGACGCGCATGAGCCGGCGGGCGCTGTTGGGCCTCCCTTCCGGATAACAAAGAGTGGGGCCGGAACAGCGGCCCCACTCTTGCCAGTCGCTTCTTCTGGTGG
>JBGQEU010000315.1:0-2230 GCA_041496525.1 Dehalococcoidia bacterium | reverse complement strand
GTCCACCTCGATCTCCGCCGCCAGGCCGCCCTCATCGATGAGCTGGCGCAGCCGCCGCACCTTGGGCAGGGCGCTCTCAATGAACTGCTGGCCGGAGGCGCCCGGGTTGACGCTCATCACCATCACCTGGTCCACCTCCGGCAGTATCTGCTCGACGGCGCTGACCGGCGTGCCGGGGTTCAGGCAGACCCCCACCCGCCTGTCCCTGGCGTGCACCTGCTGGACGATGCGATGCAGGTGCGTGGCCGCTTCCACGTGCACGTTGATGATGTCGCCGCCTCCGCCGGAGGCGGATCCGCCTCGGGCGGAGGCGTCCATGAACGGCCCAATCTGCTTCTCCGGCTCGGCGACCATGAGGTGAATGTCCAGGACCAGGTCCGTGGTGCGGCGGACGGCCTCCACTATCGGTATGCCCATGGAGATGACGGGCACGAAGCGGCCGTCCATGACGTCGATATGGATGTACTCAGCGCCCGCCGCCTGGCACTCGCGCACCTGCTCGCCCAGCCGCGCGAAGTCGGCGGAGAGGATGGAGGGAGCGAGCTTGATCACCCCGCTCATTTCTCTTCAGCCAGCCGCGCCCGCGCCTCCTTGAGTGCGCGCGACACACGGCCGGGCGCCGTGCCGCCGGGCACATCGCGGGCGGCGATCGATGCACTTACATCCAGAGACAGGACGTCCTCTTCGAACAGCGGCGAACACGAGCGGTATTCGTCCAGTGTCAACTCGCCCAGCGGCTTACCGGCTGCCTGCGTGCTTCGCACCAGCTCCGCCACCGCCTGGTGAGCCTCTCGAAAGGGCAATCCCTTGCGCACCAGGTAATCGGCGAGGTCGGTGGCGAGGACATAGGACGAGCGCGCCGCCGCCGCCGCCCGCTCGCGGTCGAACGTCAGCGCGGGCAGCATGGCCGCCAGCACGTCCAGCGCCGGCAGCAGCGTGTCCACCGTATCGAAGAGGGGCTGCTTGTCCTCCTGCAGGTCGCGGTTGTAAGCCAGGGGCAGACCCTTCAACGTCGTCAGAATCGCCATCAGGTTGCCGTAGACGCGGCCTGTGCGCCCGCGGGCCAGTTCGGCGATATCCGGATTGCGCTTCTGCGGCATGATGCTGGACCCAGTGGCGAACTCCTCCGGCAGCCGCACGAATCCGAACTCCTCGCTGGACCAGAGGACGATCTCCTCGCCCAGTCGCGAGAGGTGCATCATCGCCGTCGCCGCTGCCGCCTGGAATTCGACCACGAAGTCGCGGTCGGCCACCGCATCGACGCTGTTGCCGCTGACGCGACTGAACCCCAGCTCCCGGGCCACGAACTCGCGGTCGATCGGGTAGGGAACGCCGGCCAGGGCCCCGGAGCCCAGAGGCAGTTCGTCGGCGCGGCCACGGCAGTCGGCGAAGCGCGCGGCGTCGCGGTCCAGCATCTCGAAGTAAGCCAGCAGGTGGTGCGCCAGGAGCAGCGGTTGTGCCCGCTGCAGATGCGTATAACCCGGCAGCGCCAGGCCATCGTGCGCCTCGGCCACGTCCAGGAGGGCTCCCTGCAGCCGGCGGACGGCGGCGCCGGCCCCGTCGCACGACTCCATCACGAAGAGCCGCATGTCCGTCGCGACCTGGTCGTTGCGGGACCGCGCCGTGTGCAGGCGGCCGGCGGCCTCGCCGATCTTCTCGCGCAGCCGCACCTCGATATTCAGGTGAATGTCCTCCAGCTCCTGGCGCCACGGGAACTTGCCCGCCTCGATCTCGTCGCGGACCTCTTCCAACCCGCGCGCGATGGCTTCAGCGTCCGCGACGGGGATTATCCCCTGGCGGGCCAGCATCCGCGCATGGGCCACCGAGCCGGCTATATCGTGCCGGTAGAGCCGCCTGTCGTAGTCAATCGAGGCGCTGTAAGCAAGAGCGCGGCGGTCGAGGCCGAGCGCGGTCGGGCTGGCGGCAGGCTTCTTTTCTCCCATCGGGCCCTCATTATACGGCACCATAGGCGCTCGGAGCCGTTCAGTCGCTGTCAGGGCCGCGGGCGAGCAGAGGCAGCGACTGGAGGTCGCCGATGTTGTCGATGACGTAGTCCGGCGCCAGCGGCCCCGTCACCTCCACTTCGTCCTCGGTCGCCTCCAATGGTTCGTCCAGCAAAGGGCGCCGCCAGATCGCCACCATCCCCAGCGTCTTCGCCCCCTCGACATCTGCCCGCAGGTTGTCGCCCACCATAGCCACCTCATCCGGCTCCAGGCCCAGGCCTTCGAGG
>JBGQEU010000314.1:0-2276 GCA_041496525.1 Dehalococcoidia bacterium | reverse complement strand
GTGATGGCGACCGGGCTGGGGACGACGGCGCTGTGGCCGGACGTTGAGTGGGGCGAGATTGAGGTTGCGCCGCCCTCGGTGACGTTCTCGGAGCGGCTGACCGTGTACGTGGACGACCTGCTAGTGGAGCTGATCTACGTGGGTCCGGCTCACACAACGAACGACATTGTGGCCTGGGTACCGGAGCGGAAGGTGCTCTTTGCGGGGGATGTGATCTTCAATGGCGGGACGCCGTTCGCGGTGATGGGGTCGATCGCGGGGTCGCTGGCGGCACTGGATGTGCTGCGCGGTCTAGGCGCGGAGCGCATCGTGCCCGGTCATGGGCCGGTGTGCGGGCCTGAGGTGATGGACGGGATCGAGGCGTACCTGCGGTTTGTGCAGGAATCGGCCCGCGAGGGGTTCGAGGGTGGGGCGCAGCCGCTGGAGGTGGCCCGGTCGACGGATCTCGGCCGGTTTGCGGAGTGGCTGGATCGCGAGCGCTTCGTCGCCAACCTGCATCGCGCGTACAGCGAGCTGCGAGGGGAGCCGCTGGGGACGCCTCTGCCGCTGGCGGGGGTGTTTCCGGATATGGTGGCGTATAACGGTGGTGAGACGCAGCGGTGCCTTGCTTAGTTTGTAGTTTGCAGTTTGTAGCTAGTCGTTGGTAGGTCCCCGGTGGCCCGCTCTGGCAGGACTAACAACTATGAACAATCAACTACCAACTTGTAGCGGATAGGACGCCAGGAGTTCGAAGGTGGGCGCGGCGGCGGAGAGGTGGGCGCTGATCAGCTGGATCTCCGTGATGCGGAAGGCTGGGCCGGGAGGTTGCCGGCGGAGGTGCGCCAGGGCCTCCTTTAGCTGGCCCAGGCCTTCTGTGGAGGTGAAGCGGGCGATGCTTACGTGCGGGAGGAAGGCAGCGCCGTCTATGGGGTAGCTGGCCAGGCCTGGCACCGACTGCAGGAGCTTCGCGTTGAGGTCTCTGACGCGCCCGTTGTCCAGGACTTCGAAGATCACCACCTCAGGAAAGCCGCCGGCCAGGCCGATCTGCGCTTCGAAGGCTTGTTCGCCGGCGAGGAGGTTTCGGGCTTCGGCGATGAGGCGCGGGACGTCCGCAGCGCCGACTTCCTCGTCCGCAGTGGGTCGTTCGACGCGGAAACCGGCGCCCTTGATCGTGATGTGCCAGTAGGACTCGGGATAGGGTTCAACGCCCGGGATGTTGCGGATGGCGTCCACTGCGCGGGCGATGTGGGTGCGGGCGTGCGGGTCGAGGACGGGGACGAGGAAGGCGAGGTAGTCCGAACGGCCGCGCGTCCACTCCGATTCGAGGGTGTCCGTGAGGAGCCGGATGGTGTCCAGTGCCTGGAAGCGGGCCCACGCCTGGGAGAAGTCTGAGGATATGTCTTGCAACGTGGCGTCATGGTAGCAGGGACGGTAGTTAGTGACGAGTGATTGGTGATTAGTCGATCAGTGGTTGGTGACCGCTGCCTTCCCGCTCACGTGAGGGTTATGGTATTTTGGGCTGGACCGCGCACGCAGGTGCGCGGCTTGATTTACGGAGCGGAAGCGGTATGGGGACGATCATCGACATGCACATCCATACGGTCGTGGGATCTATGGATAGCGATATTTCACCGAAGCGGCTGGGCGAGCAGGCGAACGCTGTCGGCCTGACGGGCGTGGCACTGACTGAGCACCTGAACCAGTGGCGCCCGGATGAAGTGGAGCACTTCCGGGAGCAGTACGGGCTGTTCGTGTTCCACGCCCGCGAGTGGTCCACGGACATGGGGCACATTGTGGTGCTGGGCCTGCCCTCTGACGTGCGCGGCATCCACCGGGCGCGGGACTTGCGGGCCGCCTGCCAGGACCACGGCGCGTACATGGTGCTCTGCCACCCGTTCCGCTACTTCCCCGGCCCGTCGAACTTCCTGTTCGGCGATAGGCGAGATTCGCAGTCGCTGCCGGTGGAGGAGCTGGCTGAGCATCCGTTCTTCTCGCTGGTGGATGCGGTGGAGGTGCTGAACGGCGGTTGCATAGACCGGGAGAACCGGCTGGCCCAGGACGTGGCCACGCACCTGGGGATGCCGCGCACCGGCGGCAGCGATGCGCACATGCCGCAAGAGGTGGGCCGCTACGCCACGGTGTTCGAGAAGGAGCTGGAGAGCGAAGAGGAGATGCTGGCGGAGCTGCACGCGGGGCGCTTCCAGCCGGCGCGACGAGTGACGCCGGGGCTGTTTGAGACGCTGGCGGAGGCTGTGGGCAGCTAGCTTCGGCGCTTAGCTGGACGCGAGGATCGCTTT
>JBGQEU010000313.1:0-2288 GCA_041496525.1 Dehalococcoidia bacterium | reverse complement strand
GTTGAGCCACGCTTGCCAGCCGGGGTCGTGTGCCCTGGACGTGTCCCAGTCCGGTCTGTTGCCCTGAAACTCCAGGCCTGAGGCGGAGCGGAGGCGCGAGGGCTCGCCCCAGCGGCGAAAGCCGCGGGTCCCGGTGTTCGCGCAGTTGGCGCCGAACATCGGCATGAGCGCTACGCCGAGCCGCCGCGCCCCTTCACTCAGCCTGCGGAACCCCTCTCTTCCGCCCAGCCGGGGGTCCGGCCGGTACGCCCCGTACTGCCAGTAGTAGCGGCCTTCCCACCCCGGCAGGAACGCGAGCACCCGCCGCCCATCGATCCTTTGGCATATCCAGTCGAGAACCCCCAGGGCATCTGCGTAGGTGTTGAACACGTAGCCCGACCAGTGCATTCCGTGGATGGACACGACGAGCGCGATCTCGCGCGCCCAATCGGGTACATCGGGCCGGTTCTCCCAGGGTTGGAGACCCAGGTCTTTCTCCTGGGAGGCCAGGTGTTCCTCCACTACCGCTTCGGGGTCAGCGCAACGGCCGATGCGCCACGCAGGCGTCTTCGTGCTGGAGCTCATCTCCGGCCCGATCTCCTCATGGATCAGTTCGGCCGTGAGGGCATCGCCCTGGGGGTAGAAGGCGAGCCGTTTCGCCCGCACTCGTGGATCAAGTGAGCGGAAGTAGACGTAACCTCCAGAAGGATCAGACAGAAAGACCAGCGGCGTGTGCAGGGCGAAGGCGGACTGCGGATCAAAGGGATATCTGTAGACGGTCCCCGCCGGCGGGACGGGGGCGCCTGCCTCCCAGCGGCGCCCCACGAGGTTGCCGCGAGGGAGGCCGTTCAAAATGATCTTCAGGCACCGGATCTTGTGACTGTGCTCAGCACCGGCGGCTATGTCGATAAAGGTCTGGTGAGGACTCGCCTCTATCCAGGCGCGGCCTCTCACACCCCGCTGCCCGCCCGCGGAAACGAGCCGATCGCAGCGGACTTCCGTGAGGCCGCCGCTGTCCCTCACGGCAGTATGGGCGCCATCCAGCCCGTAAGCGTTCTCAAACGTGATGACCTGGAGGCCCAGTTTCCAGCCAAACAGGTCGAATGCGGGGTGGCCGACATCGAAGCTGAACTGGTGCACTATTGCTCCTCCTCCGGAGTGGGACGAGATACGGTGCGCTAACATCCGTGTTATGGCACGGCGGGCAATCGGCGGTCAAACACCGAGGACTGGTAACGCCTGCGCAGAATCGGGTGCGAGCCGACGGCCCGCCGACCCGGCCGCGGAGCTGAGGCTCGCTCCTGCGCCTGTCAGGTGCCGGCTTTCGGCCGGGGGTCAGCGTATGCGTCTGTGAGCGCCTACGTCTGGCAGCCGCTCCATCACCAGCTCTCGCGGCTCAGGAGTTCGCGATCGGGGCTGGCAGGCCGGCGGCGGGCCGGCTGCGCGATCAGTGGCGAAACGCGCCGGCCACGGAACCGGAGGCCGCGGGACCGCCGGATCAGGTGATGCCCGCGAGTGCTGAAGAGGCCGCTCTGGGGAGCTTGGCTCGGAGCCTTTTCAGGGCCCGGATGAGTGTCGAGGCCACCACTTCGCTCCGCAAGCCCAACAGCACGCTCACCTGGCTGCGCGTCAACTGGGCGTCAAATAGCAGGGAGACGACGTCCCGCTCGCGTCCGCTGAGGCCGTCGTCTGCCCCACTCCGGCTACTGGCATTGTGACAAAGATCGCGGGCCGTAGCGAAGAGCAGAACCGGGAAGTCCTCATCGTTGAGGTCCCGGCGAAAAGCGAACGTCCTGATGAAGGCTTCGGCGGCGATCTGGCGGGAGACGGAATCGTCGCCCGTGCAGGAGCTTACATATGCGAAGACCCTTGGGAAGTACTGCTCGAACCTTTGGCGTTTGGCCGCGTGTTCGGGCCCTTCCTGGGGGTTGTCCGATCCTGTGCGCCTGAGGAATGCCGGTATCATCGCTGCCTCCCGGTTGCGTCTGGTGAGCCTAACGTAACAGAGCAGACGCTGGTTGTGACGGTTGGCAGGTAGTGGCGCGGTTCAGATGTGGTTTAGATATCGTGAAGCGCTGTCGCGGGCGCCGAAGGGGTTACTCTGAATCGATCAGAGGCTGTAGGGGGTCGCCTTCGCGGGCGTACCAGCGGCGCTCGAGCATGTAGCCGAACCCGCGCACGCAGAGGATGTACGGGTTGTCGCTGCGCGAGTCGTTCAGCTTGCGGCGGAGGTTGGCGATGTGCACTTTCACCAGGTTCTGCGCGTCTCGTTCGGTGTAGTCGTGCTGGTGGACGGCAGACAGGAGGGC
>JBGQEU010000312.1:0-2291 GCA_041496525.1 Dehalococcoidia bacterium | reverse complement strand
TCCCTCGGCGGACAGGGCCAGCGCCGCGGCCCTGCCGATGCCGTGGGAGCCGCCGGCGACGATCGCTACCTTACCTTGCAGTTCGAGGTCCATGGCCCCTAGCTCCCTTGGCGCGACACGCGACACGCGACACGCAGCAGGTGGGAGCTGCATCTCGTGTCCCGTGTCTCATATCTCATGTCTCGATGGCCCCAGCGCGGGTGGTCAGCCAGGCGGCCGCAGTGGCGGCGGGCGATCGCCGCGGGCGTACCTGGCCAGCCACTCGCTCATGGCCGGGTCGTTCAGGGTCTCGCGATGAGCCTGTACCTCGAACGCCAGCCCCTCGTCCAGAGTCATCGTCAGCCCCTCGATCGCGGCTCGCCGGTCGTTGCGCATGGCGGTCTGGGGATAGGCGGAGAGCGTGGTGGCGATCTCGATCGCCCGGTCCAGAGCCCGCCCGGCCGGCACGACCTCCTGCGCCAGGCCCATACGCAGCGCATGCTGGGCGTCGATGAGGACGCCCGTCTCGATCAGGTAGAGGGCGTTGCCCAGGCCGACGATCCGCGGCAGGCGCTGGGTGCCGCCGTCCAGCAAAGGGACGCCCCAGCGCCGGTTGAGGACGCCGAACTGAGCGTCCGCCGAGGCGATGCGGAAATCGCACCAGCAGGCCAGCTCGAGGCCGCCCGCCGTGCAGTAGCCGTTGACGGCGGCGATGGCCGGCTTGGGCAGGTCCGTGATGCGGGAGATGCCCATGGGGCCGGACTCGCGGGCGCCGGGCCGGCCGCCGAGGCTGGCGATGTCCTTGAGGTCCGCCCCGGAGCAGAAGGCGAGGCTGCCGGCGCCGGTGAGGACCATGACGTCGAGCGAATCGTCCGCCCGGAACGCCTCGACGGCCTCGAAGAGGAGGCCGGCCGTCTCCCCGTCGACGCAGTTTCGCACCTGCGGCCGGTTGATGCTGACCACCAGGGTGCGGTCGCGGCGCTCGGTAAGGACTTTCGCCGCCATCAGCGCGCCGCCGCGTCCGTGGCCAGGATATCGCGCACGTGGCCGCGCACGTGCTGAACGGCGACCATGTCCAGGACGACGCCGAGTGGCCCGCTGAGGCCGCCGGCGCTGCGGACGGGTTGCGCCAGCAGTGAATCGCTCACGCCCTCGACGGCGGCGATGGTCGCCGCGCGGTTCTTCCGGAACAGGTCGATCAGCTCCGGCACGGAGGCGTCGGAGAGCTTGTCCACCTGCCGCTGGTTGTAATCGTTAATCCCCCCCTGTGCGGGGCGCTGCGGAGGGCCGGAGGCCGCCGTCTGCGGCGCCCCGGCCTTGTCTCCCTGTGGAGTGCCGCCGCCGGCCGCCAGATCGATCAATCGCGCATACGTCCACTCGATCGACGCCACATGCGCGAGCACCTGGCGCCGCGTCCAGCCGTTCTCGTAGCACCCGCTCTTGAACACGTCCACCGGCTGGCCCGACAGCCCCGTTACCACCTCCCGCGCGCTGGCCCGCAGCGCCTCCAGCAGCTTTGCCCTGGTCGGTATGTGCTGTTCGCTCATGTGCTCCTCCCGAATGTCTCAGTGGCCTACTTCGCGGTGTATCTCTGGGCCAGCCACTCCTCCCAGGTGATGCGGCCGTCAGCGTGCCCCGGCGTGCAGTTGTAACCGCGCCTGAAACCCGACGCCGCCCGCCCGGGGAGCGGCAGCGGCAGGACCAGCGCTCGCTTGCCGCGAGCTTTCAGCCAGGCGCCGGCCAGGTCGCCGAAGGAGCGCACCTGCGGCCCGCCGATGTCCGGCAGCCGCCCCGCCGCTCCCCCGGCGAGATGTTGCACCATTCGCTCCGCTACCTCGCCGGCATCGATGGGCTGGAACTGGAAATCGCCGGGCAGCAGGCCGACGGGCAGGCGAATGAGCATGCGTAAGAACATGTCGATGAGCGAGTGGAACTGGGTGGCGCGGAGGACCGACCACGGGACGCCGGACTCCTCGATGAGCTTCTCAGCCGCCAGCTTCGCCTTGTAGTAGCCGAACGGGATGCGGTCGACGCCGACGATGGAGATGTAGAAGAGGCGCCCGGTCCCGGCGCCGTCGGCCGCGGCCAGCAGTCGCCGTGTGCCTTCGACATCCGCCTGCCAGGTGCGCCGACGCGGGCTGGAGGCGGCGTGGACAATGACCTCCGCACCCGTTATCGCGTCGGCCAGCCCTTGCCCCGTCTCCAGGTCCGCCTGCGCCCATTCCAGCGCTTCGTCGGCGTCGGCCGGGCGGGGGCCGCGGCTCATGACGCGGACGGTGTGGCCGGCCGCCGCCAGCCGGGGCACGAGCTCC
>JBGQEU010000311.1:0-2326 GCA_041496525.1 Dehalococcoidia bacterium | reverse complement strand
GCCTGTTCACGATCGGGGCCTCAGGCCTGGGGCTCGTCCACAGACGGACGGTGCCACCCGAGGAGCGGCTCGACTTTGGCGCCGGATCCCCCGCTGCCTGGTCCTCCCGGAATCTGCCGCATCTGGGCTACGCCGTTGCCGCTGCCGTCGGCGCCCTGGCCGCGATTGCCCTAGCATCCTTCGCCGTGCCCAGCCTTGGACACAGGTCGACGGGCGAGCGGTTCACCGAGTTTTATCTGCTGGGCGCCGATAGGACCGCTGAGGGGTATCCAGACGTCCTCAAGGTGGGCGAGCCCGCTACCGTCACTCTGGGGATCGTCAATCAAGAGGGAGCAGAAGCCCAGTATGCGGTTTCCCTGCTGATCAACGAGAGCCCTGTCGCCGAATACGGCCCTATGCAGCTCGGCCCCGGCCGGCGGCTGGAATGGCCTGTTACCTTCAGCCTGCCTCAGCCCGGAGAAGGGCAGGTTGTGCGTTTCGACCTCCACAAAGACGGCCAGACCCTCCTCTATCGCTCTCTGCACCTGCGATTGGACGGGCAGGCGGTGGCCGCCTCCTATCAATCCCCAACCCCGGCGCCGGCCGCAGCGCCGCCAGCCAGCGCCCCGCTGCCCGCGCCTCCTGCCGCCACCCCCGAGCCCACTCCGGGCGTGCACATCGTCTCTAATGGGGAGAATCTGACGCTCATCGCCCGTCAGTACAGCCTACCCCTGAGCGCGCTCCTGGCCGTAAACGGCATCCCTAACCCGAACCTCATCTATCCCGACCAGCGCATCAACCTCCCGGAATCAAGCGGCAGCGCGGGGAACCCCTAGTTGGAACAAGAGATGCAGATAGCGCCGGCCCGCAGAACCGCTGCCTTCCTACCCGCTCTCAAGCATCTACTGGCGATGCCCCTTTACGCCAATGTCTTGTACTTATGGGGCAACATGCTGGTGGTCGCTATCGGCGGCCTTGTGTTCTGGGTGCTGGCCGCCGCCCTCTACCGCCCCGACCAGGTAGGGCTGGCTGCCGCGGCGATATCGGCGCTGTCCCTTCTCGCCCTGATCTCCACCGTGGGGCTGGGCATGGGGCTTGTCTCGTACCTTCCTCGGGCGGGCCAAAGAGCGCCCCGGCTCCTCAACAGCACGCTCCTGGTCAGCGGCGGCAGCGGCGTCCTTCTGGCCGCCGTCTTCCTCGCCGGCGTCTCCGTGTGGTCGCCGGAGCTGCAGTTCCTGCGCGGCCGGGCGCTTTACGCTCTCGGCTTCGTGCTGTTCACGGCGCTGCTAACCGTGACCTACGTTCAGGACCAGGCCTTCATCGCCCTCCGCAGCGCCCGGTATGTGTTCGTGAAGACGGTCATCTTCCAGCTAGCGCGGGGCCTGCTGCCGCTGCTCCTGGTCCTCTTTCTCTCCACCTTTGGGATCGTCGCCGCCATGGGGTTCGCCGCCCTTTTGGCCGCTCTGTACGGCATGGGGGCTTTGACTGCAGCCCAGGCCGGCTACCGGCCCTCGTTCGCCCTGGAGATGGAGCCGCTACGGCGGATGCTCCGCTTCTCCGTAGTCAACCACATCGCCGACCTATCGGCTGTCATGCCCTCCCTGCTACTGCCGATAGTGGTGATCCACGTCCTGAACCCCGCGGCGGGCGCCTACTTCTACGCCGGCTGGTTCCTCAGTCAGGTGTTCCTGGGCGTGTCCGCTTATGCGGCGCTCTCCCTGTTCGCGGAAGGTTCCCACGATGAGGCAGCCCTGCCCGCCCTAACCCGGCACACCTTGGCGCTGGCCGTGGGTGTAGCGGCGGCGGTCTCCGCCGTTATCTTCGTCTCCGCGCCCCGTCTGCTCCTACTGTTCGGCCACGACTATTCCACGGAGGCCACGAACCTGCTGCGGTTGGTGGCTCTGGCGGGACTGCCCGCGGCTGTTACCAACGTCTACCTGGGCGTGGAGCGGGTGCGCAGAGGTCTGGCCTGGCTGGTGGGCACCTCGCTGCTGGTGGCCGCCGTCACTCTGGCTACGAGCTACGTCCTGCTGGCGCCGCTGGGCATCACCGGCGCCGGCGTCGGGCTCCTGGCCGGCCAAGGGCTGGGCGCCGCCATCAGTGCCGTCCGCCTCCCGCTCATCCTGCGCTCGCGCGATCGGCGGGCCGGCGAGGGGCCGCCGCCGGGCGGGGACACGTCAACCCTACCGCCCATGAGCGTGCCCACCGTCTCGGTCGTGATCTGCGCGCTCAATGAAAGTGAGTCTCTTTCCCGCGTCCTGCCACGGATCCCGGCCTGGGTCCACGAAGTGATTTTCGTTGACGGCCACTCTACGGATGGCACGAGGGAACTGGCGCAGCAGCTGCG
>JBGQEU010000310.1:0-2335 GCA_041496525.1 Dehalococcoidia bacterium | reverse complement strand
CTTTTGCTGCCTCCCGGTCTCGATTGACAGTCCAAACCGGGCATCTTATCTTGAGGAGCAGTCTCAAGACACCTGGGTTCGCAAGCTGCCAGGACGGAGCGCGCTCGTGAAGATGATCCTCGCCCATCCACAGAAGTGCGTCGCCTGTCATCTCTGCGAAGGCGCCTGCTCGTTCCAGCACGAGGGGGCCTTCCAGCCGACAAAGACGCGTATCTTCGTGCATGACTTCGTGGACGAGGCCGTATACCTGCCGGTCACCTGCTTCCACTGCAGCGACGCCCCCTGCCTGAGCAACTGTCCCACCAATGCCATCAGCAGGCGGGCCGACGGCCGGGTCGTGATCAATGACGACAAGTGCATCGGCTGCAAGATGTGCATGGTGGCCTGCCCGTTCAGTGTGATGGGCTTCCATGAGGAGAAGAACGTCTCGCACAACTGTGACCTCTGCGGCGGCGACCCGCAGTGTGTGAAGATCTGCACCTACGACGCCCTGGAATACGTTGAGGTCGAGCCCAGCCAGTGGACGGTGCGGCTGGACCAGGCGGAGAGGCCCGCCGTGGCCGGGCGGGGCGGGTAGAGATGCCATACGGGTGGAAGGGCCAGGTCCTGCGCGTGAACCTCGGCGACGGCTCCGTCACAAGAGAGCATCTCAATATGAAGTGGGCCGGCCAGTACATCGGCGGCCGCGGCCTGGGGAGCCGGTATCTGTACGAAGAGATGGACCCGCGTGCGGACGCCCTGGGCCCGGACAACAAGCTCATTTTCGCCACCGGGCCGCTGACAGGCACCTACGCCCCCACCGGCGGCCGCTACATGGTGTTGTGCAAGAGCCCGCTCACGGACGCCATCGCCTGCTCCAACTCCGGCGGCTACTGGGGGCCGGAACTGAAGTTCGCGGGCCATGACATGGTAATCCTGGAGGGCCGCTCGCCCAAACCTGTGTACCTCTGGATCTACGACGACGATGCCGAGGTCCGGGACGCGGCGCACGTCTGGGGCAAGAACACGGAAGAGACCGAGGACGCCCTGCGGGCGGAGACGGACCCTCAGGCGCGCATCTCCGGCATCGGCCCAGCGGGCGAAAACCTGAACCGCGTAGCCTGCGTGATCAACGACAAGTCACGCGCCGCCGGCCGGTCCGGCGTCGGAGCCGTCATGGGGTCGAAGAACCTGAAGGCCATCGCCGTGCGCGGGACAGGCCTTGTGCAGGTGGCCGACCCCCTCAAGTTCGGCGAACTGGTGTTTGAGTCGATGAAGGAGATCGGCGCGTCGCCGACGACAGCGATGGCACTGCGTGGCATGGGAACAGCCTCGACCGTCGGCTTCAGCAACTCGGTTGGCATACTGCCCACGGACAACTTCCAGCGCGGCCAGTTCGAACAGGCCAACGCCATCTCCGGCCAGACGATCGCGACCACTGTGCTCAAGCGGAACAAGGGCTGCTACGCCTGTCCCATCGGCTGCGCGCGCGTGACCGAGACGGCAGGGACGTCCAAGTGGAAGGGCCATGGCGAGGGCCCGGAGTACGAGACGATATTCGGGCTGGGGAGCGACTGTGGCGTCGGCGAGCTGGACGCGGTGCTCTATGCCAATTACCTCTGCAACCTCTACGCCCTGGACACGATCTCCGCCGGCGGCACCGTCGCTATCGCTATGGAGCTGGCGGAGCGGGGGTACATCCCGCCGGAAGACCTGGCCGGCGTGGGTACCGAGCTGCGGTTCGGCAACGCCGACGCCGTGATGCGCTGCCTGGAGATGATGACCTTCCGCGAAGGTAAGTTCGGCGATTTGCTGGCCGAGGGCGGTTATCGGCTGGCCGAGCATTACGGCCACCCGGAACTGTTCATGGGTTCCAAGAAGCAGGACTTCGCCGCTTACGACCCGCGCGGCGCCAAGGGCATGGGGTTGGGCTACGCCACCTCCAACCGGGGCGCCTGCCACCTGCGCGGCTACTCAATGACCGTGGAGTGGTTCGCGCCACAGGAGATGCGCCTGGACCCGTTTACCATCGATGGCAAGGCGAAGGTCCAGCTGGAACTGCAGCACAAGGCCGCCTGCGAGGACGCCGTAGGTATCTGCACGTTCAGCGCCTTCGGCGGGCTGACGCCGGATAAGCTGGCACCCATCTACAACGCGGCGACCGGCGAAAGCCTGAGCCTGGAGGAATGGATGACGGCCGGGGAGCGCATCTGGAATATCGAGAGACTGTTCAACAACCGCGCCGGCCTCAGCCGCAAGGACGACGCGCTGCCGCCGCGGATGACGCGGGAACCGCTGACGAACGGCGCCGTGCATGGCCAGGTCGTGGAGCTGGCGCCGATGCTGGAGGAGTACT
>JBGQEU010000309.1:0-2339 GCA_041496525.1 Dehalococcoidia bacterium | reverse complement strand
CATCGTTCATGCTCCCGGTATGGTCGATGGTGACGACCGCATCAACCGGGGTGGAGGCTCCTCCGCAGGCTCCCCGGCACGCGCCGGCGGTGACAGCGGCTGTGCACCCGCTTGACCAGCAGCTGGAGTTCCCGACCAACCCAAGGACGCCGCCGAAGAAGGAAGGCGCATCGCTGCTCGCATTCACGACGATGGTGTCGTAGCGGTTCTGCGAAGGGTTGCATAGCTGGACCAGCGTACTGGTGCATTTGAAGGTAATCCCGGCGCTGCTTGAGTCCAGTCCGTTCCGCTGCATGTAGTCGCGTGCGACGACTGCTGCGCCTGTTGGGTCATCGGGCAACTTCTGGGCGCCGGCGAGGGCGGCGGCATCGGCCGCGCTCTGAGCCTTAGCCTTTGTGTTGAAGAAGAAGCCTACGTCCACAACTATCATCACGAACAGCAAGAGGATCACGATGAAGAACGCGAATAGTACTAGCGTCTGACCTTGTTCTGGCTGCGTCTGCGGGGTCTGTGGCCATCTACTCATTGAGTCCCCTCCCGAGGGTGCGTGATTCGTTCTATCTCTCGGCCTGTCAATCGTAGGCGCAGAGAGGGGAAGGGGTCAGTTTACCGGAGGTTAACGTTGGTTAACGTATGGTCAATTCGCCCGCTGCCAGAAGCGGAGACACGCTGGAGGAGGACCCTCCGTCCTCCAATCGCGGCCGTCAATAGAGCACTGATGGCACCCAAGCGCCCTCCGGCTCTTCGTACGGGCCCAGCGCCATCAGATTCATCACCTTGACGTTGCGGAAGCCAGCGGCCAGAAAGCGCCGGTAGAGGCTGCCCTCCCTCAGTGGGCAGAAGACGCGGCGCATCTCCGGCGGCAGCGGGCGAGCGGCCTGGGCTACCAGCGCCACCATATCCTCCTCTGTCTCCGCCACGCCGTGCCCAACGAACCCGGCCACCAGGTAGCCCGTCGTGCGGCCGCCGCGCTCGCGGAGCACCACCGGGAATGGCCCGCCCAGACTTTGGGCCACCTCATTGCGGCGGCTCACCTTGTAGAACCGCCGTGATAGCTCTTCCACGGCGTCAAAGTCCGCCGGCGTCACAGGCCGAATGCTCGGATCCTCAACCTCCGCCGGGGCTGGTTCCATGACCGCGCAGGGGTGTTTCGTCTCGAATCCCAGCGAGGCGTAGAGCGAGAGGGAGGTCATGTTGAACGAGTCCTGCAACAGGCGCACCATCTCGAAGCCGTTATCGCGCGAGTATTTGATGGCGTCCTGCATCAGAGCGCGGCCAATGCCGTGCCCCTGCCGCGCAATGTCCACCGAGATGGGGCCCACGCCCGATACGTGATCGCTGGTCAGAAGAAAGTTGGAGCCCGCGGGCTGGCCATCCAGCAGCGCCACCACTGAGTAGCGGTCTTCGCGGGACACCATACCGCCTTCCACCATTCTAGCTAAGTCAAGGCTGGTATAGTGGCGCTGGATGCCGTGCTTGTCCGCGTTATCTCAGAACGCCTCAATGCAGATGCGTGCCATCTCTTCCACTTGCTCCATCTTGGCGGGCGCAATTGTAACGGCCATGTTCGTCTCCTTGCTCACAGATACGCGCGCCGATTATAGCGTGGGCAGGTGCAATCGTTCACCGGCGCGGGCGCAGAGGGCACGATGCGCATTGCGACAGCAGCCGGGGCGCATCGATGGACGTTACGTCAAATCCGGCGCGGCCCAGTAGCTCGATGGTGGGCCACAGCGGCAGCCCGACGACGTTGCAGTAGCAGCCATCGTACGAGGCCACCGGCTGGAACAACGGGTCCTGGATCCCGTACCCGCCGGCCTTGTCGAAGGGGTCACCCCGCGCAATCGACGCCTCAATCTCATCATCGCCGTAGCTACGCATGCGGACGTCCGTCGCCGGCTGCCGGGCTATCACGCTGCGGCTGCCCTCCGGCATCACCGCGACGCCCGTGACCACAAGGTGCGCGCGACCCCGCAGCGAGCGCAGCATCGCCCGCGCCTCGGCGGCATCGCCGGGCTTTCCGAGCACGCTGTTCTCGTGGACAACGATGGTGTCGGCGGCCAGTACCGGCGAGGTAGCGTCCAGCAGCCGCGCCGCTTCCGCCTTGGCCCGCGCCAGCCGCCGCGCCAACACATCCGCGCGCAGCCCGCCGGAAACGTCCTCCACAAGCTCAACGGGCCGCACGTCAAACGGCAGACCAAGCAGCGAAAGCAGCTCGCGGCGGCGGGGAGAGGCGGAGGCCAGGATCAGTTTCGCAGAACCAAGAATCGGGACCCTAGAACCATTCTCCGTTTGGTTCTGGGCTCTTGGTTCTGGGTTCACGGCGAGGCAGCGGGGCT
>JBGQEU010000308.1:0-2341 GCA_041496525.1 Dehalococcoidia bacterium | reverse complement strand
TGAACCCTGACCTCGGGGCCTAGCGCGGATACGGCGAGAAGTCGGCCTCCCGGCGCTCCAGGAAAGCGTTCTTGCCCTCGTCTGCCTCACCGGTCGCATAGAAATCGGGCGCTATCTCCTTCACCCAGTCGCGCCGGGCCTCGCGGAGGGGCCGGTACAGCTCGCGGAAGGAGGCCTTGAGGATCTTCAAGCAGCTGGGGCTCTTCTGCATGAGCTCCTGACACCACTTGTCGACCTCTTCGTCCAGCTGGTCATGGGGGACGACGCAGTTGACGAGCCCCATCTCGAGAGCCTCGGCGGCGGAGTAGCGCCGGCACAGCATCCAGATCTCCTTGGCCTTCTTGGCGCCGACGACATGGGTGAGATAAGCGACGAAGTGCCCGGCGGCCGGGCTGCCCACGCGGGGCCCGACCTGCGCGAACGTGGCCTTCTCAGACGCGATAGTAAAGTCCGCGAAGTAGGCCAGGTGGTTGCCGCCGCCGATAGCGTAGCCGTTGACGCGGGCGATAACCGGCTTCAGGCAGTCCTCGATGCCGGCGTGGGGGTCCATGGGCGCGGGTTCGGCGGCGCCTTCCCTTTGCACTTCCTGCAGCCAGCGGACGTCGCCGCCGGCGCAGAAGGCGCGATCGCCGGCGCCCGTGATGACCACAACGCCGACCTCCGGGTCGGAGGAGGCGACGTCGACCGCCTCTCGCATCTCGGTGAGCGTGCGGCCGGTGAAGGAGTTCATCACGTCCGGGCGGTTGATGGTTATCCAGGCGGCGCCGCGCACGCGGTGATGTCTCTGGAAGAGTATGTCCTGGAAGTCTGGCATGGGGCCTCCCTTCGGGCGCATGGGTTCTTTTCTGGGAGGTAGGGGCCGTTTCGCGAACGATCCCTACGCGCGTTGCAGTGCGACAATCAAATGGTGCCCCCGGCGGGATTCGAACCCGCGATCTCCACCTTGAAAGGGTGGCGTCCTGGGCCTCTAGACGACGGGGGCCCACGATCGAATTCTAGGCGAAGCGCGCGTCGGGGAGCAAACGCAGCGGGGCCGAAAGGTGCGCGGAAGGAGTGCGGGCTTAACGCGCGGGGGTCGGCGTTGGCGTGAAGACGACGGACGACTGGTCTAGCACGCGGACTGCGGTGGCCTGGAGGATGCCGTCCTGCCCGCGCCGCCCCCAGCCGAGAACGCGGACGCCGACGAGGGAACGGCCCGTGACGTCGGCCGCGGATGTCACTCTGACGCGCACACTCTCCAGCGTCCAGAGGCTACCATCGATGCTGGTTATGGTGCCCTGGAATCGGACGAGCGAGTTGTCGCCCGCCTGCTGAATCGTCTTCACCTGCGTGACCATGAAGTCTTTGCCCTGGTGCCGGGCGTCAACCGCGATCAGCGCACCCATGTCCGGGTCCGGGCCGGTAGCCGGCGGCAGCAGGCCGAGGCCGCTCACGAGCCAGAGGCCGCTCTCGATTCCCTGGAACACTCCGATCACGTGGACGCTATCGGCGGGCGCCTGGGCGGCCAGCACGGTGATGCGCTGGGCGAGCAGTTTGCCGTTGTCGGCGGTGGCCTCCACCTGGACCCGGGCTCCGCTTTGCGCCTTGCCGGTCTTGGCATCGAGCGTCGTGGTGGGCGTCGTCAGGAATTTCAGTCCGGCGACGATCCATTCGTTGGTGTCGGTGACGCTGCCCTCGATGCTGCCCTCAAGGGTCAGGCCGTCCGTCTGGGCGGCGGCCGTATCGGTGCCGGTCGCCTTTACGGAGGAGGCGACGACCCCATTGGTGGTGTTGTTCATGGTGACCTGCACACGCTGGCCCACCTTCAGCTCGATGGTGCGGAGCGTTTCCGGAGTGAGGCGGATGAACTGCCCGGCGACGCTGATGCCATCGTCCGTCACGTTCTCGACGGCGCCGGAGACGACAGCTGCGGCTGGGGGCGAGTCCGGTTGGAGCCCCGTCAGGCTGAGGGCGTGCAACCGCCCGCTCGCGCTGCGAGCAGCGACGAACCTGGCGGTAGCGCCCGGCCTCAGATCCTGCTGGCCGATGGTGCGGTCATCGATTCGCATCTCCACGCCGCCCACAAGCCACAGGCCATCCCCGATCGACTCCACCTCACCGGCGATGTTCAGGACGCCGCCGGAGAGTTCCTCCGGCCGGATGGAAACTGCAGCGCCGGACCCCTGCAGGCGGATGTTGTGGACCTGCGCCAGTGTCTGTGTGTACTCCCCACGGGCGGATGCGGCGACCTCCGGCCAGACGGCGATCAGCAACTCTTCCTGCGAGTGGGACTGCGAGAGGATGCGCGCTCGTAGCGCGGTCTCCTCGGGGTGCTGCTCGAGGATGCCTGCTGCGCGCTCGT
>JBGQEU010000307.1:0-2351 GCA_041496525.1 Dehalococcoidia bacterium | reverse complement strand
CTTAACCGCCTCAAGGACGGCAAGGGCGTCACCCTGCAGCGTTATAAGGGTCTGGGTGAGATGAACCCCGGCCAGCTCTGGGAGACGACGATGGACCCGGCCATGCGCACCGTCCTCCAGGTACACGTCGAGGACGCCATGGCGGCGGACCGTGTGTTCACGCAGCTCATGGGCGAGGAAGTGGCGCCCCGTAAGAGCTTCATCGAGTGCCACTACGACCAGGTCCGCAACCTGGACGTCTAGCCATCCGTTCGCCCTGAGCGCGGCGTAGCCGCAGTCGAAGGGCTTCGCCCCCTCAGCCTGACCGCCGGGTATACTGGACCCATGCCGGACGCCGAGTCGGACGCCCTCAACGCCTACCTCCTCAACCTCTACGGAGGCGACCCCTTCGCCAACGTCTACGCCGCCTGCGAGCCCCACCGGCTGTCACACGCCGCGTCCCTGGCCGGCGGCGAGCAGGAATGCGGCGTCTATCCCTCGGTACCGGAGAAAGCGCGCGTCCTCGCCACCCTGGTGCGTGCCACAGGCGCCCGCCGCCTGCTGGAGATCGGCTGCGGCCTTGGCTACAGCGCCCTCTGGCTCGGCGAAGCCGCACCCGCCCACGCCACCATCGAGACGATCGACCGCTTCCCGGAGCACGTCGCGCTCGCCGAGGGCTTCGCTAAGTCGTTCGGCCTGGCGGACCGCATCTCGGTCATCGAGGGCGAAGGCGACGAGGTGCTCCAGCGCCTCTCCGGGCCCTACGACATCATCCACGACGACGGTTGGTTCGGGCAGCAGCCCGCCTACTACGACCGCATCGTCGAGCTTCTGCGCCCCGGCGGCCTGCTGATCCTTTCGAACTGGTTCCTGCTCGGCGAGACGTTCAGCGCGCAGCCGAGAATGGACTGGTCGCAGTTCGCCGGCCCGGACTGGGCCGCCAACATCCGCTCCTACGCCGCCAACCTGGCATCCGACCCACGGCTCTATCTTTCGTTCATCATGCAGCCGTCCTGGGTTGGCCTCGCCTGCAAGCGCCTCGATGCCTGAAGCGCCACCCACCACGCTCATCGTGGAGACGACCGCGGACGGGGAGTGCCCGGTCGACTTCCTGGGTGATACGGCGGACCTCGTCTACTTCATCTCGATGGCGCATTCAGAGCGCTACGGCGCCAGCCACCCACTGGCCAAGACGTCGGCCATCCTCAAGCGCCGTCTGCGCATCGATATCGGGCCCCTCCTGACCTTCGGCGACGCCCGCGCCGAGAACGAGGAAGAGGAGCGGCTGCTGGACCGGCTGTGGCAGGACGCCGGCCCCCTGGCCACGTCGGCGCGCCAGGCCGCCGACGCCATCGAGCGGACTCCCGAACTGCGCGCGCTCACGGCGGACTTCCCGGAGCTGCCGCTAAGGCTGCGCGAGCTGGCACAGATGGCCACGTGGGCGGCGGAGCGGGACGCCCGGGTGCGCCTGACCTACGCCCTCTAGCCGCTACTGCCGGTACAGCCCGTTGTCCTCGATATACCGCCGGACGGGCTCCGGCATCATGTACCGGACCGACAGCCCGGCGCGGACGCGCTCCCGGATCGCCGTCGCGCTGACGTCGACTACCGGCATGTCAAGCCAGACCAGGCGTTCCCTGACGTATCCCGGCAGCACCGCGGTCGCCACCGTATCCGGTCCGCGCCCGGCCACCGCCAGCGTCGCCATCTCCACGACGCGCTCTGCTTCCTTCCAGTTGGGCAGGTCCAGCAGGGAGTCCTCGCCGATGATGAGGAAGGTATCCAGGGCCGCGCCGGCGCTGGTCAGCTCTCCCAGGGTATCGACGGTATAGGACGGTCCCGGCCGCTCCACCTCCATCAGCGATACCTCGAAGGCCGGGTTGTCCGCGATCGCCAGCCTCAGCATCTTTACGCGGTGCGGCGCCGCCGTGATGTTCCGGCCGGCCTTACGCCACGGCTGGCCCGTCGGCATGAACAGCACGCGGTCCAGGTCCAGTTGCTCACGGGCCGTCTCGCCCAGGATCAGGTGACCGATATGAACGGGGTCGAAGGTGCCCCCCAGCAGACCGAGCCTGCCCCGAGCGGAGCCGCCGGGCATCACGCCTCGAACTCCAGCTCCACGCTTCCCAGCCTCACTCTGTCGCCCCGCTTGGCGCCGGCGCGGCGCAGCGCTGTCACCACCCCCCAGCGCCCGAAGCGGCGCCAGAGCTCCGCCCTCCCTTCGTCCTGCTCCACCGGCATCATCTCTGCGAACGCCACCACCTTCTCGCCTTCCACGCGAAATGCGCCATCTTCCCGCTGCACCCTGACGCCGCCGCCGAGCTCCGGCGGCCGCAGGACGACCGGCTCTTCCGCAGCGGAGCGGCGCTCTT
>JBGQEU010000306.1:0-2353 GCA_041496525.1 Dehalococcoidia bacterium | reverse complement strand
GCCTATAATACCGGCGATGGAGACTGGTCCGCGAGTCAGCAGCGGGGGGCCGAGCGAGGGTCAACGTCTGCGCAAGCTCGCCCAAGGGCGGGAGGCCGAGATGTTCGCCTGGGAAGACGGCCGCATCCTGCGGCTCCTGCGGGAGCCGAATGGGCAGGGCAGCAACGCCCTCCAGGCGGCGGCCATGGAGGCGGCGCGGAGCTGCGGTGTACGAGTGCCTGCAATCTACGGCCAGACGACCGTGATGGGACGGCCCGGGCTGATCATGGAGCGGATCGAGGGGACGGACCTGCTCACGCTCATCGGCCGGCGGCCGTGGACGGCGTTCCGGGCCGGCCGCATCTCCGGCGAGATTCACGCCCGGCTGCACGAGGCGGCGGCGCCGCAGAGCCTGCCGCCACTGCGGGCGGTGCTAGAGTGGCGGATCCGGTCCGTGGCAGCACTGCCCGATAGCCTGCGTCAGTTCGCCCTGGAGGCGCTGGCCGGACTGCCGGACGGCGACCGCATCTGCCACGGCGATTTGCACCCGGCGAACATCATGATGGACGGCCAGACACCGGTGCTGATCGACTGGTCAAATGTGACGCGGGGAGAGCCGGCGGCGGACGTGGCGCGGGCGCGGATGATCCTGGGCCTGGGCTCGCCGCCCCCCGGGACGTCGCTGCCTCTGCGCGCCATGACGCTGATGGGCCGGCGGTTGCTGATCTGGCTTTACCTGCGCTCGTACCGGCGGCAGCGGCCGCTGGACATGCGCGCGGTGGACCGCTGGCAGGTGCCGGTGGCCGCGGCCCGCCTGGCGGAGGGGATACAGGAAGAGACGGCGTCGGTGATGCGATTGCTGGAAGGGGCGCGGAGCCGGTAGCTGCAAGGCTTTAGCCCTGCCCTCGGTCCATCGCTGCCTCGGGCTGGTCGCTCATGTTAGCCGCCATCGCGCCCTCGGCCCCCGGACTCGGATCAACGCTCCTTCGTCTGTCCCCAGGTATCCCAGCAGGTCACCTTCTCCACCGGCAGACGCGCGCCGGCGCCGAACTTGCCCCTGGGCCAGCCGAGAGGGATGAGCGCCATCGTGTCGATGCCGGCCGGGATGCCAAGGAGAGCCTTGACCTCGGCCTCGTGCGTGCGGTGCAGCGTCGTAAGACAGGTGCCGAGACCCAGGGCGCGGGCGGCCAGCATCAGGTTCTGGACGGCGGGATACACCGACGCGCCCGGCGGCGAAACAGGCGCGACACCGGCGTTGTTCACGGTGGCGATGATCAGCACGGGCACCTCTGCCAGGTGATTGGCGAGGTATTCCGCGGAGGCGTAGGTCTTCGCCGTCTCAGGGTTGGCTGCCGCCGCCTGTTTGATCAGCCCGTAGGACTTGTTCCAGCTGTCCAGGTACCACTCCGCAATCTTGCGCTTCTTGTCCGGATCGCGGATGACAAGGAAGTTCCACGGCTGGCGGTTGCCGCCGCTGGGCGCCCGGATGGCGGCCTCCAGGACCTTCCAGACGAGATCGTCCGGCACCGGGTCCGGCTTCAGACGGCGCATAGCCCGCTGGCTGTTGATCGCTTCGAAAATGTCCAAGGTTCGCCTCCGCTATCGATGAGACTGACCCGAGATTACCACAGGCGCTCGTTCAAGCGCGGCCGGAAGCGGCGCCGAGGAACGAGAGCAGGAGGTCGTTGAAGGCTTCGGGGTGTTCCATCGGAGGCAGGTGCCAGCAGTCCGGCAGGACGGCGAGGCGGGCGTTGGGCAGATTGCCGGCCAGGATGTCGGCGATGAGGCGGAAATCGGGCACGTCGTTCTCCCCCACGACCACGAGGGCCATGGCCTTGATCTCCGGCAGGTGGTCGGCGACGCGGGGCTGGTAGCCCGGCGGGTCGATGCCTTCGCGGTAGTCGGCAGCCTGGTACTCCAGGATCATCTCCCGCAAGCGAGCGAATCGCTTCGGGTAGCGGCGGACGCCGTCGAAGAAGGGGTGGTTGAGCCAGAGGCGCTCGAAGGCGGCGCGCGATCCTTCACTGCGGACGGCCAGCACGAGCGCTTCGATCTCGCGGCTGAACTCCTCGCTGTAGGTGAAGCCCGGCAGGGCGGAGTCGACCAGGGCGAGCGAGATGACGCGCGCAGGGAAGTCGAGCGCGAACTGGAGGGCGATGCCGCCTCCCATAGAGAGGCCAACGAGGTGCACCGCATCCACGCTCAGCCGCTCCGTGGCCGGACGCTCGACGTTCAGGCGATCAAGCAGGTCGCGCAGGTCGGCGGCGTAGTCCTCCCAGGTGTAGCCGGTCGGCGGCACCATGCTGCGGCCGTGGCCGCGCACGTCGTAGCGGACGACGCGGAAGCCGGCCTCCACCAGCGCCGGCACCTGGTC
>JBGQEU010000305.1:0-2364 GCA_041496525.1 Dehalococcoidia bacterium | reverse complement strand
CGTGACGCTGATCACCCTGCACGCCGCCAAAGGGCTGGAGTTCCCGGCCGTATTCATCATCGGTGTGGAGGAGGGCATCCTGCCGCACGTGCGGTCGCTGGAGAGCGGGAACCCGGATCAGCTGGAGGAGGAGCGGCGCCTCTGCTACGTGGGCATGACCCGGGCCAAGCACCACCTCTACCTCGTGCGGGCTTTCCGCCGCGCGTTCAGCGGCCACCACCCGCCCTCGCGTTTCCTGGCGGACATCCCCCTTCACCTGGTCGCGCAGAGCCAGCGGGTCGCCTCGCCGGCCATGTTCCCCGCGCGCTACCGGTACGGGACGGCCGCGCGGCCCTTAGGGGCGTCCTTCCCTGGAAGGACTGCGCCCGGTGGGGGGGGGGACCGGGAGCCGGACGCCGGCGGCGCCCCGCAGACTTTCGCCCCCGGCGACCACGTCCGCCACCCGAAGTTCGGCGAGGGCATCGTCGTTTCCTGCGAGCCCTCCGGCATGGACTATCAGGCCGTCGTCGCTTTTCAGGGAGAAGCCGGCATCAAGAAGCTGCTGCTCTCCTTCGCACCGCTGGAGAGGGTGCAGGCGTAGCGGGTTGACGCGGGCGCGGGCGCTGGCGCCGCGACCCGTTCGCACATCATCCATCCCCCAATCGGCAGGCGGAAACGGAGGGATGGTGCTAGGATATGGCCACCACACCGCAAAATGAGGAGGGGCAACCACTATGACGACCGCAGCAGTCGATATCCACGGGCAGTGTGACAGCCGCTTCGCCCGAGTAAGAGAGGCGTTCGCGGAGAACTTCGCGCAGGGCCACGAGGTGGGTGCTTCGCTGGCCCTGATGGTCGGCGGCAAGATGGCCGTCGACCTCTGGGGCGGCTACGCCGACGGGGCCCGCACGCGGCCCTGGGAGCGGGACACCATCGTCAATGTGTTCTCCACCACCAAGGGGATGACGGCCGTCTGCGCGCACCGCCTCGTGGACCAGGGGCTGTTGGACGTCGACGCCCCCGTCGCCAGGTACTGGCCGGAGTTTGCGCAGGCCGGCAAGGATAGCCTGCCGGTGCGCCACCTGCTGAGCCATCGCGCCGGCCTGCCGGCCCTGCGCCAGTTTCTGCCCTCCGGCGCCGGCTACGACTGGGAGACGTTGACCGGTGCGCTGGCCGCGACGGAGCCCTGGTGGGAGCCGGGCACCAAGCACGGTTATCATGCGCTGACCTTCGGGCATCTCGTCGGTGAGGTCATCCGGCGCATCTCCGGCAAGAGCGTCGGCACGTACTTCCGGGAGGAAGTGGCGGCGCCGCTGGGCCTCGATTTCCACATCGGCTTCGGCCCCGAACTCGACTCGCGCGTGGCCGACATGATACCGGCGCCTCTGCTGGACCTGCCCGAGGACCATCCGTGGGCGAAGATATTCGCCGACCCGACATCCATAAACTTCAAGGCGTTCAATATCAGCCTGGACAGCATGGCGACCCCGGAGTTCATGAACACGCGCGAGTGGCGGGCGGTGGAGATCCCGGCGGCCAACGGGCACGGGAACGCCCGGGCGCTGGCCAGGGTCTACGGGGCGCTGGCCCGCGGCGGCGAGCTGGACGGCGTGCGCGTGCTGAGCCAGGCCGTTATCGGCCGCGCGACCGTCGAGCAGTCCTACGGGCCGGACGCCATCCTGCTTATGCCCAGCCGCTTCGGCCTCGGATTCATGCTGGACGACCCGGAGCTGCGATTGACGCCGAACGCCACGCTCTTCGGGCACGCCGGCATGGGCGGGTCGTTGGGGTTCGCGGACCCGGAGACGAAGATTGGCTTCGGTTACACGATGAACAAGATGATTTTGTCCATGGAGCTGCTGGACCCGCGCTGGAAGCCGCTCATCGACGCCGTGTACGCGTCGCTGTAGCGCGCTACAATAGGCGGCGTCATGGAGCCGCGCATCCAGTACGCGAAGACGACAGATGGTGTCAGCATCGCATTCTGGACGCTGGGCAACGGAGATCCACCGCTGGTCATAGGTACACCTCTGGGATGGAGTCACATCTCGCTAGAGTGGCTGATTCCGGACCTGGCCGCGTGGTACCAACGCCTCGCTTCTCGGCGAATGCTCGTCCGGTACGATCCGCGCAACCAAGGACTCTCCGACCGGGAAGTCGATCGGTTTTCGGAGGCGGACCTCGCCAGCGACATCGAAGCGGTGATTGGGCGTATTGGCGGCCCGCAAGTCGACCTGCTGTGGTGCCACGGTCCCGGGGTGCCGGTGTTGCGCGTAGCAGCCGAACATCCGGAGAAGGTGCGGAAGCTGATCGCCTGGAATCTGAACGTGAGAGGAACGAAGGCATTTGCGACCGATCGAATGAGGGCCATGCGCAGCATGATCG
>JBGQEU010000304.1:0-2368 GCA_041496525.1 Dehalococcoidia bacterium | reverse complement strand
TGAAGGGCCCGGTATCCGCCCGGCGGCAGGGACTGCAGGACGCGCGAGAAGGCGTCGGAAGGCGCGATGCCGGCCCGCTGGACAAAGCGCAGCAGGTAGGCGTCCAGGCCGCCCACGATGGCCGTGTCGGAGAAGCTCTTCTTCTGCTCGAGGGCGAGGATCTTCCGCAGCCCTTCCACAGCAGCAGTCAACCGCTACTCTTCCCCCTCCAGCACGCCGATGCCGAGAGTGCCGGGGCCGCCGTGGACGCCGAGGACGGGCCCGAGCCGTGCCACGTGGATCTTCACGCCCGGAAGCGCTGCCTCCAGCCGGCGCCGCAGCTCCTCGGCCTCCTGCGCGTTCGTGGAATAGCCGATGCCAACGTCGGTAGCGCGCGGGTAGGACGTGGCGATCTGGAACATACGCTCGAGGGCCAGGCTCTTCGTGCGCACTCGCTCTTCGGGATGCACCTCTCCATTGCGGAAGGAGAGTATCGGCTTCACCCGCATGACAGCGCCCAGGAAAGCCCGCGCCCGCCCGATGCGGCCGCCGCGGCGCACGTACTCCAGCGTATCCAGCACCACGAAGATGTGGGCCCGGGGGATCATGCTCTCAACGAGGGACCGTATCTCCTCCACCGTGGCGCCCGCGCTGGCGGCCCTGGCTGCCGCAATCGACATGAACATCATGCCAAACGAAACAGACAGCGAGTCGATGACCTCGATTCGAGCGCCGCGGTCCGCCAGGTGCTGAGCGGCCTGGCAGGCGTTGTTGTACGTCGCCGAGAGCTTCGAGGAGAGGTGTATGGCAACGATCTCATCTGTCTCTTTGAGCAGCGGTTCGTAGACCGCCAGGAAGTCGCCGACGGAGGGGGCCGACGTCGTCGGCAGGACTTTGCTGGTCACCAGTTTCTGGTAGAACAGGTCGTGGGTAATGTCCACCTTGTCGCGGTAGACGTCATCGCCGAAGATCACGCTGAGGGGGACGACGGAGATGCCGAGTTCGCTCGCCAGTTCCGGCGACAGATCGCTTGTGCTATCGGTGACGATGCGGACGGCCAAACGGCTTCCTCCGCCGGTAGTATATCAGCGACGCGGGTAATGCTGCGCTGGGTGGTGCAGAGCTTCAGCCCTGCCCGCGAGACCGGCTCTACTCCACGGACACGATGTAGTTGTAGTGCGGCTGGCCGCCGTGGACCACTTCCACCTCGTGGCCCGCGAAGCGCGCCCGCAAGTCGTCGGCCAGCGCCGCGGCCTGCTCGTCCGTGGTGTCCGACCCGTAGTAGAGGCAGATGAGGCTGGTGCTTTCGCTAATCACACCGTCCAGCGCCTTCACGACGGCCTCCTCGGGAGTCGACGTGGCCAGCTTCAGCTCGTCATCTACTACGGCGATCACCTGCCCCTGCTGGACCCGGACGCCCTTCAGCGTGGTCGATCGAACGGCGCGGGTGACCTCGACCGTGCGCACCGACGGCAGCGCCTCTTCCATCGTCCGGGCGTTCGTCTCCAGGTCATGGTCCTGGTTCAGCGCCAGAAGGGCGGCGATCCCCTGGGGGATGGAGCGGGACGGGACGACGCGCATCCGCTTCCCGGTCAGCTCTGCAGCCTGCTCGGCGGCCAGGATGATGTTCTTGTCGTTGGGGAGGACGATGACGTCGTCGGTCGGGCAGGTGTCGACGGCCTCCACTATGTCCCGAGTGCTCGGGTTCATGGTGGGGCCGCCGGAGACGACGCGCGTGCAGCCCATGCTCTCCAGGATGCGGGCCATCCCTTCCCCCGCCGCTACAGCGACGGTCGATATGGCCTCAGGCGGCGCCGGCGCGGCCAGCCGCTCTTCGTGCATCTGCACGAACTTCTCGGCCTGGCTCCGAATGTTGTCCACCTTGACCTGGACCAGGCTACCGGCCGTGGTGCCCTCCTTCAGGACCTGGCCGGGGTCATCCGTGTGCACATGGATGCGGAGCATCCGCTCGTCGCCGACCACGAGCACGGAATCGCCCAGCTCCAGGATGCGGCGGCGCACATCGTCGACGTCGAGGTTGCGGCCGGAGACGAGCGTCTCCGTGCAGTAGCCGTACGGCGACTCCTCCGTGGCGTGCCGCTGCTCTACGACCGACAGCCACTCCTGTTCAATCGTTTCCGGACCGGCGGCGGCGATGTCTGTCGGTTCCCCGCGCAGGTACCGGAGCATCCCTTCCAGCAGAACGTAGAGCCCTTGGCCGCCGGCGTCCACGACGCCCGCTTCGGCCAGCACGGGCAGCAGCGTCGGCGTCCGGGCCACGCTCTCACGGGCCGCCACAACCGCTGTCTCCACCAGCTCCGGGATGGCCGGCCGGCCGCTGTCTACCTGGCTGCGGGCGGCCTCGGAGACCTCCCGTACGACCGTCAGG
>JBGQEU010000303.1:0-2389 GCA_041496525.1 Dehalococcoidia bacterium | reverse complement strand
CCGAACTCCGGCGAGTTGGTCTTGCCCAACAGGATGGCCCCCGCCGCCTTCAGCCGCTCCACCTGGACGGAGTCCCGTTCCGGGTAATTGTCCTTGTAGGGGGCTGAGGCGTGCGTGGACGGGAAGCCGGCCACGTCCTCCAGCTCCTTGACGCCGAACGGGAGCCCGGCCAGGGGGCCCGCCTCCTCGCCGCGGGCGATGCGATCGGCCAGGTCCCGCGCTTCCTGCAGCGCCTCTTCCGGGCGCATGGCGATGAAGGCGTTGAGCGTCGGGTTCGTCTCCTCGATGCGTCGCAGGCAGGCCTCCATCAGCTCAACGGGGGACAGCTGTTTGGAGCGGATGAGGGACGCTAGCTCATGGGCGGGCTTGAAGTTGAGATCGGACGGCATTTCGGGCTCCTCCTCGGTATCAGCGCAACGCGGCGTCAGCGGGCGCATGATACTACGGCGGGCCGGTTTTCGGAAAGCTTTTCGCGTGTGAGCCGGCTCGTCGGAGCTAGCGATCGGCCGGCAGCAACTGGTCGCCCAGGCTGTTGAGCACGGCCGCCACGTTGTCCGCCAGGTCCTTCCGCGCCTTGGGCGACAGCCGGTACTGGGCGCCGACGGCCTTTACCAGCGCCTCGACGCCCTTCGTCAGTAGCCCCAGGTCCTCCGGCTTCTCCAGCAGCGCCGTCTGCAGCCGCACTCTCAGCACCGCGATCTCCTCCTCCAACCCCTCCAGCTCACGGGCGTCGTCCAGCTCCAGCTGCTCCGCCTCTGTGAGGGCGCGGCGGTAGAAATTGCGGACGGAGGGCCGGCGGCGGGCCTGGTCCCGGGGTTCCATAGCCGCGCCCCTAGCGGCCGCGGTCACGGGTTGCGTCTTTCTGCGGCCGGTGCCTTCGCTTCGTGTCCAGCGGCTCCGCCGACAGCACCTCCACCATCGCCTCGATGGCGTCCGGCGGCAGGCCGGCGGCCGCCCGCGTCACGCCCAGGAGGAGACAGAGCGCGGCCAGCTCCCAGTCCTTGCGTTCGATCGCGGTTGTCAGTGTCCTCATGCGTCTACGCGCGCCATTAGCGGCGCGCGGCCCTTGATAAGACCAGCGCCGTGATGCAGGCCGTGCCTGAGAACGCGGCCAGCCGCAGGGACACCCATACCAGTGAGTCGAAGATCGGCTGGGGACGCCCGTCTGCGGCATAGGCTACAAGCACGACGCTCTCCGCCAGCGCTCCGAACGAAAGCAGGGCAAGGGTGAACAGGGCAACGCGCCGGGAAGGCCTATCCTGGCCGGAAGACGCGAAGCGGTCTATGAAGTACGCCAGGTTCAGGGCGGCGCAGACCGCCGTGGCCACGTTCAGCCCGCCGCCGGCCGCCCGCCACGGTGTCGTCACTGTACCCCCTCCCCACAAACGCCGGCTACCCTGTCAGTGGGGAGAAGTATAGAACAGGTGTTCTCTAACTGTCAATGCTCTGCTGTCAGCGGGGCCGGCGGCTCGGTGGGATCAGCCCTCGGGGCCCAGCCGGCGGCCGCCCAGGCAGTGCAGGTGCAGGTGGGGGATGGTCATGCCTGCGTCGTCGCCGACGTTGAAGGCCAGGCGGTAGCCGCTCTGGGAGACGCCCTCGTCCTTCGCCACCTGCGCCGCCGTGGTGAAGATGCGGGCCAGGAGCGGGCCGTGCTCTCCGCGTAGCTCGCGCACAGTGGCGACGTGCTCCTTGGGGACGACCATGAAGTGCACCGGCGCCCGCGGATGGATGTCGAGGATCGCCATCAGGAGGTCGTCCTCGTACAGCTTGTCGACGGGCACTTCGCCTTCAACCATACGGCAGAACAGGCACTCGGCCATCGCCCCCTCCTCTCGGTATCAAGCGCTGACGGGCCGCACACCAGCAATTGTAGGGGGTGACGGGAGCGCCCGCCAGCTAGCCGGTGGGCCGGCGCGCTAGTTGCCGGAACCGGAGCCCATGCCGGCCATGATGCCGCCAAAGGCGTCCGCGAGCGACTGGGCGTCCGACGGCGCGTCCGGGACGGTCACCGGCCCGTTGTAGCCGTAGAAGTCCATCGTCATATCCACAGACATATTGAGGGAGGCGATGTTCAAGACACCGCTGGCGCTCACCTTGGCCGGGAGCAGCGTATCCTTGTCCACCCAGATGTCCAACGCTACCGGCGCACTGGCCGCGCCGGACGGCAGCAGCTGGCCGCCGGTCGGGCCGCTCATCGCCTGCGTTATCGAGTCCAGGAGCTTGTTCAGATCGGCGTTGACCTTGTAGTGCGCTACGGCCTCGCCCCGGAGCGATTCTTCGCCCACAAACGTGACGCCGCCGCCCAAGCCGGCCAGCAGGCTATCGAAATCGAAAAGTGAGTGCGAAGAGAGCAGCTTCTCAAACGACGCGCCGTCCGGCCCCAGGTCCT
>JBGQEU010000302.1:0-2390 GCA_041496525.1 Dehalococcoidia bacterium | reverse complement strand
GGTAGTCGAACCAGCGCAGCACGCTCTCATCCTTCGGGTACCCCCCGAACGGCAGGGCGATCACCTCCACCCTGGCGTCCGGGACGTATTCGTGCACCTTGTCGACGTGCGAGGCCAGCTCCTTCTTGGCCGCGTCGCTGGTCAGCGAGCCCAGGTCTACGTGGCCCAACGTGTGGTTGCCGATCTCGTAGCCGTGGTCCAGCAGCCACCGCAGCTTCTCCTTCGCGTACGGCAGCTGATCCGGCGTGTCCGGCCTGGCGAACGGCGCCAGCGGCAGGATCGAGAACAAAGCCCCGCGCCCGAAGTCCGGATGCTGGCCGAAGAACGACTCCATCACGCCGACGGCGCTGTCGGGGTCGATGCTCGTCTTGCCGGCCACATCGACCAGATAGTTGAACTGGGTGACGACACCGTCGTCGAAGGTCAGCACGGCCGGGCGCTTGCCGGCCGGAGCGGCGATCCTGTTCGTCACGTAATCGTGGATCGGGATGACGAAGAAGCCGTGGTCGTACAGCCACTGCAGGTCGCCCCGGAACTTCTCCGGGCTGCGAGTAAACGCGCCGCCGCTGCGGTTGATGCTATGGTACTCCAGGACGAGCATCTGGCCCGTCTCGTTGGCGTAGCACCGCGCCGGTCGCGGGCTGGCCGAGGGCGAGGCGGCCGCGCCCAGCACGCCGGACGCGGGCGTCGTCGCCGGCGCCGGAGCGTCTGAGCCGCCGCAAGCCGCGGCCAGGGCGGCAAGCAGCACCAGGAGGACGGCCGGCGCGGCGACCCGGGCGCGCATCAGCACAGGGCGAAGCTAACGACGTTGTCGGGGAGACGCATGGGTTGTCCCGATTCTACGCCCCGGCGGGCCGGGCGGGAAGGGCTAGCGCCGACCGGTCAGCCTGCTGAAGATCCAGCGGAACGGGTCGTAGTACTTGTCCGCCACCCGCTCCTTGAGGGGAATGATGGCGTTGTCCGTGATGTGGATGTCCTCCGGGCAGACCTCGGTGCAGCACTTGGTGATGTTGCACATGGCGATGCCCGCCGCCCGTCGGATCAGCTCCGTCCGGTCCTCCGTGTCCAGCGGGTGCATCTCGAGCTCCGCCAGCCGCACGAAGAAGCGCGGCCCGAAGAACCTATCCTTGTTCTCCGGGTGGTCCCGGATGACGTGGCAGACGTTCTGGCAGAGGAAGCACTCGATGCACTTGCGGAACTCCTGCCCCCTATCAACGTCCACCTGCATCATCCGGTAGATGCCGTCCGGGTCCGGCGGCCGCGGCTTGAAGGCCGGTATCTGCTTGGCGACGGCGAAGTTGAAGGACACGTCGGTGACCAGGTCCCTGATCAGCGGAAAGGTCTTGATCGGCGCCACAGTGATGGGCTCGCCCGGCGGGAACAGGTTCATCCGTGTCATGCACATCAGCCGCGGCTTGCCGTTCACCTCGGCGCTGCACGACCCGCACTTGCCGGCCTTGCAGTTCCAGCGCACCGCCAGGTCGTTCGCCTGCGTGGCCTGAACCGTGTGTATGACGTCCAACACCACCTGGCCCTCGTCGGCATCTACCGTGTAGTCCTTGAAGGCGCCTCCGGAGTTGTCGCCCCGGAACACGCGCATCGTCACCTGCGTCAAGCCTGCCTCCCCAATCCTGTCTTCTCTACTGCTCCAGCAGCTTCGCCAGCTCCGCGGGCATCTGCGGCAGCGGCTCTTGCGTTATCTTCATCTCGCCGGCGGCGGCGGCTCGCACCACCAGGTTCACCTTGGCCCAGTCCGGGCTGGGCTTCGGGTAATCGTCCCGGGTGTGCGCTCCCCGGCTCTCCTTCCGTTCGATCGCCCCCCGCGTCACGGCCTCCGACACGGTGAGCAACGACTGCAGGTCCAGGGCCAGGTGCCAGCCGGGGTTGTACTGCCGGTTTCCTTCCACGCCGGTGTGCTGCGCGCGCTCCTTGAGTTCCTGGATCTTTTCGAGGGCGGCCTCCAGCTCCGACTGGGTGCGGATGATGCCGACGAGGTCCTGCATCGCACTCTGGAGGTCCCGCTGGACCGCATACGGGCTCTCGCCGTCACGCTCGAACGGGGCGGCCATCTCGGCGGCGACCGCGTCGGCTTCCTGCGTGTTGACGCGAGGCATCGATGCCAGGCTCTTCGCGTATTCGGCGGCGGCCAGGCCGGCGCGGCGGCCGAATACGATGAGGTCGGAGAGGGAATTGCCGCCGAGGCGGTTGGCGCCGTGCAACCCGGCGGCGACTTCGCCCGCGGCGAAGAGGCCCGGAACCGTCGACGCCGCGGTATCGGCGTCCACGCGCACGCCTCCCATCATATAGTGGGCCGTCGGGCCAATCTCCATGGGGGTCGTCGTTATGTCCACATCTGCCAGCTGTTTGAACTGGTGATACATGCTGGGCAG
>JBGQEU010000301.1:0-2391 GCA_041496525.1 Dehalococcoidia bacterium | reverse complement strand
TATCCGGGACGCCAAGGGTCCGGGAGTCGTGTATCCGTTCTCGTTCGCGGACTCCGAATCCGCCTACGCCTTCATCCGCAAGGAGATGGAGCACGGCCTGGAGTTGCGCCAGTTAGCCCTCTACTGGGCAGTGACCGTTCACGCCAGCATCGATCCCTGGGGCAAGTCGTCCCTCTCGCCGGCCGCACCGCCGGCCGGCGCACAGGCCGCCGCGACGCCGCCAACAGCGGACGCGGCTGCGGCGTCGGACGACGGCGATCATCACCTGCCGCTCCTGGACGCCTGGCAGTCCGCCCAGCGGCGCCCGATTGGAGGGCCGACCAGCGTCGTGCGCCGCGAAGAGCAATCGCCTGCCGGCAACGGAACCCCTGATTCCGCCGGCCCGGCTGACGGCAACGGCGGCCGGCCGGTGCTGCCAGCCCAGGACAGCGACGAAGCCACCGCGCGGGCTATTGATGAAGCGCTCCGGATCGTGCATACGCAGCGGAATGGGCGCCGCCACGGGCCCGATCTGCCGGAAGCCGGTGAATCCAGCGGAGCAGCAGGGCCCGAGACCACGCCTGAGGGACTGCGGGACCCATCGACGCCCGCGGACGGCCTAGATGAGAGCGCGCTGGCGCGGATGATTGAGGAGATCGAGCAGTTCCGGCGGCGTATGCGCTGGGACGACCGGCAGGGACCCTTCAAGGGCTTCGGGTCGCCGCCCGGGAAATTTTAGCGCAACGCCCGGTTAGCGCTGGCACTTCGGACAGAAGTGGGTGCTGCGGCCCCCTACCTTGATCCGCCTGATGAGAGTGCCGCAGGCGTAGCAGGGCTGATCCGTGCGGCGAAACACCTTCACCTTCAAGTGGTGGCCGCCCTCGTTTCCGCGGCCGTCCACGTAGTCGCGGAAGCTGGAACCGCGATCGCCCAGCGCTTCCTGGAGAACACCGACGATGGAGGCGTGCAAGCGCTCGGCCGCCTGCCTGGACAGCCTGCCAGCCGGCCGGCCGGGGTTGATGCGCGCCGCGAAGAGCGCCTCGTCCGCGTAGATGTTGCCGATGCCGGCCAGTGCCGTCTGATCCAGGAGGACACTCTTCACCGGTGCCGAGCGGCGCTTGAGCAGACCGCGCAAGGCAGAGGGGTCGAAGCTCTCGCCCAGGGGCTCCGGGCCGAGGCGCGAGGTCACCAGAGACTCGTCGCCGACGAGCCACATCATGCCGAACTTGCGCTGGTCCACGAAGCACAGCCACGTACCATCATCCAGGCGGAACGCGGCGCGCAGGTGGGAATCGTTCTCCGAACAACCAGACTCCTTGTGCAGGAGGCGCCCGGTCATACGCAGGTGAACCGCCCAGATAAGGCCGCCGTGTACGTCCAGGCGGTCGAGGTCGAACAGGAGGTACTTGCCACGGCGCCTGATGTCCGCTATCCGCCGTCCTACCAGGCCGCGGCAGAGCTCCCCGGGCGGAATCAGCTGGACGAGGCGCGGCGCGTTCTCCGAGACCCAGGCCTGCGTAAACGTGCGGCCAACGACGCACGACAAGAGGTCGCGCCGGATCGTCTCGACTTCCGGAAGTTCAGGCATAAGGAAGGATCACGGGTTAGCGGTCATGGACCGCGGGTCACGGGAATTATACCGCGCCCCGGGCTGTCAGCCGTGCTACGGCGTATTGCCCGACACCACGCGCGCCAGGTCTACCATTTGCTGTTCAGAGAGGACTCCGCCCTGCGAGCGCGGGCTCGTGAGGTCAAAGGCCACGTCACCCAGCTGAAAGTAGAGCAGCTTTAGGCCCTGCGCCTCGCCGGCGGTGGCGGTCGCCAACCATGACCCCGGACCGAGGACATTGTCCTGAAAGGTCGCTTGCGCCTCAGGGTTGGCGCTGACGAACGTCTCGCGGAAGGACTGCGGGTCGTTGTTGCTGTTGGGATCCACCTGGCCGAGGTCCTCGAGCGACAGCGCGCACTGGTCATCGCAACCCGGAACGTCCAGGTAGATCGTGCAGAAGTGGAGGAAGCCGGGCCCGCTGTGCGGCTGCACCAGCTTCACGTCGTAACTGGTGATCGACTTAACGTCGGACTCGGGGAGGAGGTTGCATAGCTGATCGCCCCCGGCAGACGCTTGCAGGGCCACGGAGGCATCCGTCGCTCCGGCGGCGCGGCTGGCCGTAGCACCCGCGGGGCCATTGTCGCCGCCGCCGCAGGCGGCCGCCAGGATCGCCAGCCAGGCCAGGAGGCAAAGCCCGCCGAGGGCGATGGCTCCCTTCACGGCGGCGACGCCTGCGCACGGAAGAGGAAGATGAACGCCCACATGATGCCGCCGACTGCCGCCATCACCGGGCTAAGCACGAGCCCCTGCCCAACCAGACCGACGATGACGATGGCGATGCCGAGGACGGCCAGGCCGGAGGT
>JBGQEU010000300.1:0-2405 GCA_041496525.1 Dehalococcoidia bacterium | reverse complement strand
TCTGACAGCGGCCAGGCGCTGCCTGATCTCCGCTGTCTGCGGCTCCACGGCGTGCATGAAGTCGATCAGCTCCTGGCCGACAGGGCCTTTTCTATCGGCCGATGTATCTGCCAGCGTGCGCAGGGCGGAGACGCCGGCCAGCCCGATGCGGCTGGCATCGTAGCCGGTGGCGGCCAGGTCCCTGGCGGTGGCCACCTGGTCCCCAAGCCAGGGCAACTGCGCCAGAACGCACAGCAGGGGCTCGTCACCGAAGAAGTTGTCGGCGGACCGGAAGTTGTCAGCCGCCGCCGCGGTGTCCGCTTTGGCCTGTGCCAGGGCGGTGGGTGAGGGTTCCAGCCCCTCCCGCCGGAGCAGTGTCTCCGCCGACGCCAACTGTCGTTCAGCCGTCAGCATCTCTCGGTACACCAGGAGCAGGCGCAGGCCGGTGACGGCCAGGTAGCATGCGGCGCCCACGGCGAGACCAAGAACCAGCCAGCGCACGAAGCGGCCACGGCGCATCGCCGGCAACGCGATCTGCAATGAGATCTGCCTCCCCTTTGGCGGCCGGCCCGGGTTGGTCACGGGCAGGCGCTTCGCCACACCTGGAGCCCTTCTTCCCTGAAAGCGAAAGCGGTGAACTGCCCTCCCATCCGTTCCAGCTTCTCGCGCACTTCGCGCCTGCGGCCCACCTCGCAGAAGAAGAGGAGGTAGCCGCCGCCGCCGGCGCCCAGCAGCTTGCCGCCGATAGCGCCGTGACGACGCGCCGTCTCATACATCTCGCTGATCGTGTCGTCGCTGATCTCCGGGTTGGCCCGCTGTTTGCTCTTCCAGGCCACGTCCAGCAGCGCCCCGAACTCCGCGAGGTTGCCCATCAGCAGGGCGTCCTTCATGTCGTAGGCGACGCGCCGCAGCTCCCCCAGCCCCGCCAGCGTCTCGGCGCGGCCATCCCGGTACATCTCTTCCTGCTTCTTAATGAGGCCGGCCGAAGAGCGCGTGCGACCCGTATAGCAGAGCATCAGATGCTCTTCCAGGTCGTTCAGGACGTCCTTGTCGATCCGCAGCGGGTTCACCACCACGCGCTCCTTGGAGAACTCGATAAGGTTGAACCCGCCGAAGGCGGTCGTGTACTGGTCTTGCCGGCCGCCGCTGATGCCCAGGTCGTTCCGTTCCACGGCATAGGCGAGCTCTGCCACCTCGTATTTCCCCAGGCGGCGGCCCCGCATCTCCGCCAGTGCGCCAATGACGGCGATGGTCATGGAGGCCGAGCCGCCCATGCCGCTGCCCGCCGGCGCGTCGCTTTGGAGGTAGATGTCCAGGCCGCCGCCCGTGGCGTCGTGGTTCTTGCCGTTGGCGCTGGAAGAGCGGCCATTGAGGCGGGCGATGGCGGCCTTGGCCAGGTCCAGGGTGCCGTCGTAGATAGGCTCTTCGTCAAGGCCGTATTTCACAATCAGATCGAAGTCCAAGGAGCAGATGCGGACCTGCTGATCGTGACGGGGCGCCAGAGTGACGGAAGCGAAGCGATTTATCGTGCTGCACAGGACGGTGCCGCCGTGCTCCTCGTAGTACGAGGGCAGGTCGGTGCCGCCTCCAGCGAAGCTGATCCGCAACGGGGCCCGGGCCCGGATCACGTTTCGGCTAGTAGTAGGACGCGTTGCTGTATGGGTTCGGTAGGCTGATAACTTGTAGGCCACGCGCCATCTCCTCGATGCCGTCGTTGATCGTCATTTGGGTCGTGAAACCCTGTGTTTCCAGCTTGCTGAAGTCCACCCGGTAGTCCCGCTTATCAGGGTCCTCGCCGTCCTCCGATATTTGGAGGCGGCAACCGAGGCGTTCAGCGATGCACGCCGCCAGTTCCCCCTTGGTCAGGTTGAGCGCCTCCGCCCCCAGGTTGTACACCTGGTCCCTCATCCGCTCCGCGTTGTCGATGGCGAACAGGATGGCTCGGGCGAAGTCCCGCACGTGGATGAACGCCCGCACGAAGTGCGGCTGATAGACGACGATTACGCCCTCGCTCAGGGCCCGGTACATGAAGTTGTTGAACAGCAGGTCCAACCGCAACTGCGGTGACAGACCGAAGGCAGTCGCCGGCCGCAGGACCACGCAGTTGCCTCCCTCCAGCACCAGTTTCTCCGCCTCCAGCTTGGTGGACCCGTACAGGGTCAGAGGTTGGGGCTGCATCTCCTCCGTGCAGAGGCCGTCTTGGACCGATCCGTAATTGCTGAGGCTGGACGGGAACACGATGAGCTGGCCCGGGCTGCGGGCGGCGGTCAGGTTCAAAGTCCCGCCCACATTCACCTCCCGCGCCAGCCACGGGTCGCGCTCACAGGCCGGGTAGCCGACCACGGCTGCCAGGTGCACGGCCACATCGGCGCCGCGCAGCGCCTCGTCCACCGCCCGCCGGTCGCGGACATCGCCGCGCTGGAACT
>JBGQEU010000299.1:0-2415 GCA_041496525.1 Dehalococcoidia bacterium | reverse complement strand
TCCAAACGCCCTGCCTTGTGTAGACGGTGGTCTTATCGGGCGCTAGAATCGTAGGCGGCTCTGCGGGAAGGCTGGCGCGGGGTGCGCCTCCCGGGCACAAGGAGCCTTCTGGCCATGCCGGACCGGCAACCGCCTGTCAGGCAAAGCACCCCCGCATTCATAGCTGTCACCAGCCCCCGGCCGGGGCTTCGAGAGAGGCATGGCCAGAGCCCAGTATCACGTCTCGCTCCGCCAGCTAACGCACGTCTTCCGGGACGGCCGCCAGCCGCTGCCCGTCCTGGAGGACGTCTCGCTGGACATGCCGGCGGGCCAGTTCGCGTCGGTCATCGGGCCCAGTGGCTGCGGTAAGTCCACGCTCCTGCGCATCGTCGGCGGCCTGCTCCGGCCCTCCCGCGGCGAAGTGCTGCTGGACGGACAGCCGCCGGCTGCGGCGCAGCGGGCGCGGCAGATCGGCTTCGTCTTCCAGGACCCGGCGCTCCTGCCGTGGCGCAATGTCATCAGTAACGTGCGCCTGCCCCAGGAGATCGACCGCCAACCCCCGCCGCTGCCCGGCCCGGAAGAGCTGCTGGAGCTGGTGGGCCTCTCCGCGTTCCGGGGCTATCACCCGCACCAGCTGTCCGGCGGTATGCAGCAGCGGGTGGCGATCGCCCGGGCGCTGGCTGTCAACCCGTCCCTGCTGCTGATGGACGAGCCGTTCGGGGCGCTGGACGAGATAACCCGCCTGTCCATGCGATATGAACTTCTGCGCATCTGGTCCGCGTCCGGCGGACAGGCCCCACCGTCCGGTCGCAAGACAGTGCTGTTCGTCACCCACTCCATCTTCGAGGCGGTAACGATGTCAGACCGCGTTATCGTCCTCTCCGGGCGACCGGGCCGCATCCGGGCGGACATCGAGATCGAGCTGCCGCGCCCGCGCACGGAGGAGATCGAACGGACGCGGGCCTTCCTGGACTACGCCGAGTACCTGAGAGGTCTCCTCAAGGAGGCGCCAGCATGACGCTCATGGAATCAACGCAGAAGCTCCTCCGGGCCTTCGCCCGGTACGTGCTGCCGCCGGCCGCCGCGCTGGCCCTGGTGCTCCTGGCGTGGGAGCTGTACGTGAGCTGGCGGGGCATATCGGTCATCGTTGTCCCGAAGCCCTCGGACGTCGTCGATCGCTTCTGGAGCGACCCCTGGTTCTTCTGGCGGGAGGGCGGCTACACACTGTACGAGGCCACGCTGGGGTTGCTCGCGGGCAGCGTTATCGCCATCGCCCTGGCGGTCCTGATGGCGCACTCGCGAACAGCCGAGCGGACGCTGTTCCCGCTGGCCATCGTGGTCAAGGTGACGCCGCTCGTGGCCGTGGCGCCGGTGCTGGTGATCATCTTCGGCTTTGGGACGGCGCCCAAGATCATCGTCGCCGCCCTCCTGTCCTTCTTCCCGACGCTCGTGAACGCCATGACCGGCTTCCGGGACGTCAACCCGGGGGCCCTGCAGTTCCTGCGGTCGTTGCGGGCTTCCGGCTGGCAGGTGTTCTGGAAGCTGCGCCTGCCGAGCGCTATGCCGTACCTGTTCGTCGCCCTCAAGGTCACGTACCCGCTGGCGCTCATAGGCGCCGTCGTCGCCGAGTGGTTCACCGGCGACCGGGGACTCGGTGTCGTCATCTTCGTGGCAAACGCCAACCTGGACACCCCCACGCTATTCGCCGCCATCGGCGTCCTGGCCATCATCGGCGTCACGATCAATGCTGTCCTGTCTCTGGTGGAGAGGCGCGTATTGTTCTGGCACGAATCCGTACGCTCTGCACAGTAGGAGGAAGGAATGCCCCGTATCCGCACCATCTTGCCCGCGCTCGCCCTCGTATCGATCCTCGCCGCACTGCTCGGCGCCTGTGGTGATGACGATTCAGCGGCCGGCGGCGGCACGGCGACGGCCACGCTGGCAGCGAGCGCCACAGCCGGGCCGCCGGACACCATCACCTTCATGGCCGGCTTCAAGCCGCAGGCCGACCTGCCGTTTGTCGGGGCGTACGTAGCGAAGGAAAAGGGGTTCTTCGCAGAAGAGACCCTTGATGTCGACATCCAGCACAGCACCCCCGGAGACAACTTCCGCTTCCTGGCCGCCGGGCAGGTCCAGTTCTCCACAGCGGACGCCTCCGCCCTCCTGGAAAAGCGCGCGAGTGACCCGCCGCTGCCGTTCGTCTCCATCGCGCTGATCGGCCAGAAAGGGCAGCAGGGGTTCGCCGTTCTGGCGGACTCCGGTATCAACAGCCCGAAAGACTGGGCGGGCAAGACGGCGGGCTACAAGGGGAGCGCCATGACGCCGGACTACCTGGCGATCCTCGACGCGAACGGCGTGGATCGTTCGACGATTCAGGAAGTGAAGGTGGGTTTCGAGCCGCAGGTGCTGACGGAGGGCAAGGTGGACGTCTTCCCG
>JBGQEU010000298.1:0-2433 GCA_041496525.1 Dehalococcoidia bacterium | reverse complement strand
GCGATGGTGATCCATTCGTCCTGGCCGGCGGCGGGGTAGGCGTCGTGCGGGGCCATCCAGTCGTGCTTATTGCCGCGCTGTCCTGGCACCGGCGCGCCGTGCTGGACGGCGATCTGGTCCGGCGCGAACAGGCTGTCTAGCGTCTCTACCTGGGGGATCTCCACCTCGGTGCCCTTGCCGGTCTCTTCGCGGTAGCGCAACGCCAGCTCGATGGCGGCGACGGCGTGCAGGCCGACCATGGGGTCGTTGAAGCCGCCGCAGTAGGAGGGCGCCCCGTCCGGGTAACCGGTCATGGCGGCGACGACTAGCTGTTCGAAGGCGATGGCGTAGCCGACGTACGCCTCCCAGGGGCCGCCCGTGCCGTAGCCGGGCATGTTGACGGCGATTAGCTGCGGGTTGATCTCCAGCAGGCGCTCATTAGTGAAGCCCAGGTTGGGCATGACGCGATTCGCAAAGTTGTTGATTACGATGTCCGACTGGACCACCAGCTTCTCGAATATCTGCTTGCCTTCGGGCGTGTTCAGGTCCAGCGCGATGTTGCGCTTGTCGCAGTTGGTATCGCAGTAGAGCGGCCCGCGCTCAATCCAGTTCTCCTGGCCCACGGGCACCCAGATAAAGCGGTAGGGGTCCGGGCGCATCAGCGTCTCGATCTTGATCACGTCTGCGCCCAGCGCTCCCAGCATCATCGTGGCGTAGGGGCCGGACCAGAAGGCCGTCAGGTCCAGAACGCGCAGGCCTTCGAACGGGAGCTTCGTTGTGCCAGCGCCGCCCTTCACCGCAGGCGCAGCAGCCGCTAGCGAATCAGCTTCGCGGAGCGGCCCGCGTTGTGCGTGTTCGATGCCCTTCACGGAGCAGGTGGCGCGCGGCGTCTTCACAGTCTTGCCACCGATCTCAACCGGCTGCCAGAAGTGGCGGGCTGCCAGCTGCGGGCACTGCAGCCGGTCAGCGATCGTCTGTACGGGCGCGGCCGGCAGGCGGTAGGACTGCGCCTGCTCGAACACCTCCTGGCGGGTGCGCTCGGCGAGCCACGGTTGCACGCGCGCGGCAAGCTCCTTTTCGTGCTGCATGCGCCACGTGATATCGCGTCCCTGCGGGTCGTCCAGCACATCGGCGATGCCCATCAGTTGGCAGAGCATCTCCCAGTGCGTGGGCGTCAGCGGTGGGCAGCCGACCCAGCCGTCCTTGCACTGCATCACACCCATCGGCCAGCTGTTGCCGCGACGCCCGTGCTCTACGCCGGACATACTCTTTACGAGCCACGGCGCCACGGTCATCGAAGCGGCGACCGCCTGCTGCGAGATATCGATGAACTGCGGCTCGCCACCCTGCCGCATGTGGCGGAGGGATACAAGCGCCGCGACGAGGGCGAAGAGGCCGCTGATCTTCGGAATCAGCTCGCCGCCGGGACGGAGGGGCTCGCGGGTCGGGTCGCCCAGGAGGTGCATCCAGCCGCCCCTGGCGTTCACGCCGAGGTCCGTGGCCGCGTAGTCCGCGTACGGCCCGTCTGCGGCGAAGGTGGAGATCAGCACGCACGTGGTCTTGCCCGCGAAGTGGGAGCGCACGTCCCGAGGCTGCAGGCCGAGCACGGCCGGCGCCATCGCGCTTTCGGCGAGGACGACGTCTGCGCCGGCGCAGGCACCGCGCGCCTGCTCATGCGAGACGCGTGTGCCGGGGCCTACGCGGACGGCGGTCTTGCCACGCGAGAGCCAGGCCCAGGCGGCGCTCTCTCGCTTGCCGTTGGCGGTGTAGTAAGGCGGTTCATGGCGCAGCGGCGTGCCCTGCGGCGGCTCCAGGATGGTGACGTCCGCGCCCCAGTCCGCGAGGTGCTTGGCGGCCATGGCGGCGCTGCCATCGCCGGAGATTTCGATTACGCGCAGGCCTTTGAGGATGATCATTGGTTCTGCGTGGCTGTCAGATGACGCCCTGTTGCTTCAGCGCGGCGATCTCTTCCCAGTTGATGCCCAGCAGCTCCTGCAGCACCTCTTCCGTGTGCTGACCGAATTCGGGGGCTTCGCGGATGACCTTCGCGGGGGTTTTGCTGAAGCGCCAGGGGTAGCCCATGGCCTTCACCTTGCCCGCCGCCGGGTGGTCCATCTCTATCACATAGTCGTTTGCCAGCACTTGCGGGTCGTTCAGCACGTCGTAGTAGTCCTGCACGGGCGAGTAGGCGAACGGGGCTCTGCGCTCCTCGAAGATGCGCACCCATTCGTCTCGCGGCTTCGTGGCGAGCGTGCGGTCCAGGATCTCGATCAGCTCCGTGGCGTGGTCGCGGCGACCGCCCATCGCGGTGGCAAAGCGCGGGTCTTCGGTCAGTTCATCAAGGCCGAGCGCCCCGCAGAACTCCGGCCAGAAGCGGTCCGCCTGGATCTCGGAGAAGAGGAGCCACTTGTCGTCGGCGCAGCGGTAGTGGTTGGTGAGCGGGTTACGGCTGCG
>JBGQEU010000297.1:0-2445 GCA_041496525.1 Dehalococcoidia bacterium | reverse complement strand
CGCTACCACGATCATGAAAATGCCGCCCACCTGCCACACCGGTACGCGAGGGTTGTTGGCCAGATAGAAGGCGATGACCAGGATGCCGATGGCGATACCGGCGGCGAGCCCCACGGCGGCGTTCTTGTCCAGCGCCAGGTAGATGCGTGAGAGGCCGTAGATGAAGAGCAGCGCGAACGCCAGCACACCGGTGGGAACGATCAGCGGGAAGAGCAGGCGCGTCCGCGCCGCCCCTGAAGCCTCAGCCCGGGTGAACGAGCTCTCAGTGCGCAGCGCCTCCATGTCCAGCACCTGCAGGCTGTCCCGGATGATCACGTCCTGGTGCTTGCGGACGATGGCCGCGGCGTTGGGCTCGCCGGTCTCGTAGCGCACCAGACTCTCGTCGTCCGTCCAGCGGGTCTCAACGACTACGAGGACGTTGCCCTCGGGGTTTATGGAGCGGGTGATGCGGAGGTCGCGGAAACCGGTCTGCTGCTTCAGGCAATTGCGGTGCTCGTCCAGCTCCGGAAGGAGCCCGCCCGCCTCCGAGGCTTGTTCCAGCCTGGAAGCCGCTACCTGTAAGAGGATTGTCTGGATGTACTCCATAGCGCTTTCGTTTGTAATGGGTATCACAAACGCTGCGGCAAGGTCAAGGATTTGCGGCCGGAGGGTGGAGATTGGAGGATGGAGCTAGGGTATGGGACGTAGGGGCGCAGCAACGATGAAGTCACGAAGAATCCCTAAGTCGCAGCTCCTATGTTTGATACGCGCTCGGGACGTGTCGTTGCTGCGCCCCTACCAGCCGTCGCAAGGCCTTATCGTTGCTGCGCCCCTACTCGTACCGGTGCTTGCTGCCGAGCCCCAGCAAGAAGATCGAGGGGGCGAGCGCGCAGAGGACGGCCAGGTCTATCGCCAGGCCGAAGTGTCCGCCGTGGTCCGCGTACGCGGCGAGGTGCACCAGGTCCACGGCGTAGGACAGCGGGTTGGCTGCGGCCATCACCTTCAACCAGGCCGGCAGGTCGTTGAGGGGGAAGAAGGCTCCAGAGAAGAACAGCAGCGGGAACAGCACCAGGTTCATCACCAGGTGAAAGCCGCCCATCGTGCGGATGCGGGAAGCCATCAGCTGCGCGAGACCGTTGAGGAACACCGCCAGCAGCAGCACGCCGGCGGCGGCCAGGAGAAAGCCGGGGATGACGCCGTATTGCCAGTCCAGGTGAATGCCCGGTATGAGGGCGGCGACAGCCAGCAGCGCCAGGGCCTGCACAGAGCCAATCAGCACGCCCGCAAGCGCCTTGCCCAGCAGGACCACCCGCGGGGAGTGCGGCGAGGCCATCATCACCCTCAGGACGCCGGAGTCGCGGTCCTGATAGTACGAAGCGCTGGAGAACGTGGCGGAGAACAGCGCAGCCATCACCACCAGGCCGGGCACCAGGTAGCTGGTGTAGTCGCCGTCACGGATGCTCGTGGAGGATGGCTTGAGGCCATCCGAGACACCAGCCCCCAGGATGGCGAGCAGCATCAGCGGGAAGAGCAGCGAAGAGTACAACTGCGACCGCGAGCGCAGCACTGACCTCAGGTCCCGCTGCAGGATCGCCTGGCAGGCGGCGAGTGACCGCACGACGAGACCCGGCTGCGCGGCGCGAGAAGCGATCACGCGTCCGCCCCCTCGCCGATAGAGGCGCCGACGATGTTGAAGTAGGCGTCCTCCAGGCTGGCCTCGCGCAGGCGGACGGCGGTGACGGTGTCGCCCGCGGCCTGAAACAGGCGCGGCACAAACGTAGATGCCGAATCAACGGTGGCGTGCAAGACAGGCGGCGCCCACGTCAGACGCCCGACGCCCGGCCAGCCCGCTACCTGGTCTACGAGCGCCTGGGTGAAGCCGCCCTCCAGCCAGACGGCATCGCGCTTAAGGCCCGCCTTCAGTTCGGCCGGCGCACCCTGCGCGACGACTCGTCCGGAGTGGATGAACGCCACGGTGTCGCAGTGGCGCTCCGCTTCGCCCACCTTGTTCGTCGCCATGATCACCGTGACGCCGTCGCGGTTGATCTGCTCCAGGTGCGACCACAGCGCTTGCTCGGAGTCCGGATCGAGGCCTGTCGTCGGCTCATCGAGGAGCAGCAGTTCGGGCGAAGGCAGCAGCGCCCGCGCCAGCTCCAGGCGGCGCTTCATGCCCCCGGACAGCGTGCGCACGAAAGAGCGCGAGCGGTCCGCCAGGCCCACGGTGTCCAGCGTCTCCGCGATGCGGCGGCGCAGCGCGGCGCCGGGCATGGAGTACAGGCGGCCGTGCAGCCAAAGCACCTCGTGCAGCGTCATCAGCGGGTCCAGCGACGTCTCCTGGAAAAGGAAGCCGATGCGCGACCGGACAGCGGGCGAGGGCGCCTCGCCGAGCACGTTGGCCTGTCCGGAGTCCGGCAGCCGCAGTCCGGCCAGCACGGAGAGCAGCGTGGACTTGCCGGAGCCGTTCGG
>JBGQEU010000296.1:0-2500 GCA_041496525.1 Dehalococcoidia bacterium | reverse complement strand
GAAGGCCAGTATCTCCCCCCCGGCGGCTTCAATGCCCATGTTCCGGGCCGCGGAAAGGCCGTGCTCACCGCTGTTGAACAGCACTCTGCCGTTGGTAATGTTGCGGTCGGCTATGTGAGCGGCCACCCGCTCATACAGCTCGCGGCTGCCCTCCGCTACAAACAGCGTCTCCAGGGGCGCGTAGCGTTGGGCCTTGAGACTGTCCATCAGGTCGCAGACGTCGCCCAGGCGGTCCAGCGTATATGACGTGGCGATGACCGACAGGAGCGGAGCATCCCGGGTCATCGAGCCGCGGCCGTCGCTGTGGCTCACGTGAGATCGTTCACTTTCACGGCCCGTCCGCTGCGGGCAGACCGGTAGAGGGCGTCCGTCAGCAGGGACGCCATTAGGCCGTCCCTGCCGCTGCCCAGAGGCTCACGGTCCTCCTCGACGGCGTCGACGAACTCCTGCCACTCGTTGACCCAGGAGTGGTCCTCGCCCCGGTACTCGATCGCCCGCTCCTGGAAAGGAGCGGTCAGGGACCTCTTGCCCAGGACGGCGCGCTCGGTCCCGTAGCTGCCGCCCAGGCCTTCCACCTTGACGTAGCCCTCCTTCCCGAAAACCTCGAAGGAGAACAGGTTCTTCCATTCCGTCCAGCTGGCATGCAGAGAGGCGACCTGTCCGCGGGGGGTGCGGAGGAGGACGAAGGCGTTGTCCTCTAGGGGCCCGATCTCCCAGAAGCTGTTGGAGAGAAAGGCGAAGGCCTCTGAGAACTCGCCCAGGAACCAGCGGGCCAGGTCCAGCCCGTGGACTCCCTGGTCGACGAGTTCCCCGCCGCCGCTGATCTCGCCGCGCGCCCGCCACTCCCTGTCGTACCCTTCCCGCCCGCCGATGCCGTGACGGCAGCGGACGGTCATGATCTCCCCTATCTCCCCTTCGTCACACCACCGCTTGGCCTGCTGAACCGCCGGGTGATGGCGGTGGTTCAGGCCGCACTTCAGCTTGGCGCCGGACGCCCGGGCGGCAGCGAAGACCGCCTTCGCCTCCGTCAGGTTGCGCCCCAGGGGCTTCTCGCAGAGGACGTGCTTCCCCCGCCTCAGCGCCGGCACCGCAATGGCGGCGTGGAGATCAGGCGGGGTGCAGACCAGGACTGCGCTCACCTCGTCAGACTCAATGGCGTCCTGCCAGCGGTTGGTCGCCGCGCAGCCGTACTCCTGGGCCAAACGCTGCGCCGCTTCGGGATCGATGTCGGCCACCAGCGCCAGGTCTTCGCCGCCGGAAAGCCTGAGGACAGAGGCGCGACGGTTGCCCTGGAGACCTGCGCCCACGATGGCCGCTTTCACTGACGGAGCCCCTCCCCCGTGGGGACCACGCGGCGAAGGGTGTAGAGATCCGACGAGGCGATGCGGCCCATCTGCGCAGGGATTGCCCGCCAGTCGTCCCACACGGCGCTGATGAACCGCCCGCTGAGGCCCGCGGACTCGTCCGAGGCGAGGAAGGTGGCCAGGGCGACCGCCTCCGAGAGAGACGGGTTGTCACCGCGGCGCTGGCGGTAGGCTTCCCGCAGGGCCTCCGCGCCGGCCGCCCGGCCGGTGCGGATGATGGACTCCGTGAGGCGGGTGAACACGGGCCCCGGGGCCATGGCATTCACCCGCACGTTATAGGCGGCCACCTCTTGGGCCACGCTCTCCGTTAGGCGAATGATGGCGGCCTTGGAGGCCGCGTAGGCGGTGAAGTTGGGCCGGGGTGAGGCGGCGCCGCCGCCGGACAGGTTGATGATTGTGCCCCGCCTTCGCTGCACCATTCCCGCCAGCACGGCCTGCGAGCAGAGGAACGTCCCCACCAGGTTCACCATCACGGTGCGGACCCATGCCTCGCTGCTATTGGTCAGAAGGGGGCCGATAGGGCCGAAGGTGCCCGCGTTGTTCACCAGGATGTCCACCTGGCCGAAGCGGTCCACGGCGGCCTTCACCATCGCCTTCACGTCCGCCGCGCTGGCCACGTCAGCGGAGAAGGCCATTGCCCGGCCGCCGCCAGCAGCGATCTCGGCGATAGTGGCCTCGATCTCCGCCGGCGTGCGGGAAGCGGCGACGACGCCGGCCCCTTCCCGCGCCAGGCCCAGGGCGATCTCCTTGCCGATCCCCCTGCCGGCGCCGGTGACGATGGCGACGCGGTCCCGGAGCCGCGGCTCAGTAGCGCCGTCGCGGCCGCGGGCGTGCCGCCGCGTGGCGCCTGCCAGGCGCTCACCCACGGAACCGCTCCCTTAGCAGGGCCCAGATGGCCCTGAAGGCCTGCCCCCAACTCGAGAGCTTGCTGCGGCCGCCCAGCCTGCTTCCGCCTTGCTGGGGCACCTCGATCACCTTCAGCTTGGCCTTCAGCACCCTGGCGATGATGCTCGGCTCGTAGTTCCAGCCGTCAGGGGACCAGAGTTCGACACGCTGGGTGATCCGCCGCCAGAACGCATTGTAGCCGGAGCAGAGGTCCGTGAAGCGGGTGCCATAGAGTACGTTGCAGACCGTGG
>JBGQEU010000295.1:0-2508 GCA_041496525.1 Dehalococcoidia bacterium | reverse complement strand
GAGAGCGATGGTCCCGGTAGCGCGGCGAAACCTGTTCGCAGAGAAGGGTCGCTTTCTCATCTCCGTGGGCGGCGTCACCTTCGCCGTCCTGCTCATCCTCGTCGTCCTCGGCCTCTACCGCGGCTTCGAGCGCGAGGCCGGTTCCCTGGTGGAGTCCGTCCCCGGCGACCTCTGGGTCATGGAGAAGGACACCACCGACATCTTCCACTCTTTCTCGATCGTGCCGGAGGACAAGCTGGAGAAGGTGAGAGCCGTGCCCGGCGTTGCCCGCCTGGTCCCCGTCTATGGCAAGCGCATCACCGTGGAATACCCGGGCGGTGGCGCCGACACCTTCTTGATGGCGTTCGACGTGCCGCCCGGCGCCGGCGTCCTGCACGGCATCGGCGCTCCGGGCCCCGGCCAGATCATCGTGGACAGCGTTTTCGCCCGCAAGACCGGCCTGGCCGTCGGGGATCAGGTAAAGGCCCGCGACCAGGAGCTAACAGTCACGCAGATCAGCGATATCTCCAACGTCGGCCTCTCCCAGTTCTCCCTCGTGTCGGCTGTGGATGCCCGCGCCATCATCTCCGTACCGGGCATCGCCAGCTATGCCCTGGTCTCCGTCCAGCCCGGCTCCGATGCCGCCGCTGTGGGCAGGGCCATCGGCCAGCAGGTGCCGGGCGTCCGCGCCGAGACCAAGGCCGCCTTCGCCGCCACCAACCGCAACGAAATCATGGACTTCTTCCTCCCGATCATCACTGTCCTCCTCGTCATCGCCTTTCTTGTGGGTACGGCCGTCATCGGCCTTACCATCTACACCGCGACCATCGAGCGCACCCGCGAATTCGGGGTGATGAAGGCCGTCGGCGCCTCGGCCGGCTTCCTGTACCGCGTCGTCCTGGTGCAGAGCGTGATCGTCGCCGCCGCCGGCTTCCTGCTCGGGCTCCCCCTGACGCTCGCCGTGAACTGGCTGGCGCGGGAGATGGTGCCGGAGTTCGTCAACGTCGTGCGCTGGCAGGACGTCGTCGCCGTCTTCGCGGCGGCGCTGGTCATGGGCCTTCTGGCCGCCTTCGCCCCCGTGCGCCGGATCAACACCATCGACCCAGCCATGGTGTTCAGAGCTTAGCTATGAACGAGAACGACGAGATACTCCGCGTCACGAATGTGACCAGGGTCTTCGGCCACGGCGAGGCCGCCGTAAAGGCCGTCGATGACGTCAGCTTCGCCGTCCCGGCCGGCCAGCTCTTGTTGATCATGGGGCCTTCCGGGTCCGGCAAGACGACGCTGCTCACCATCATCGGCGGCCTGCTGCGGCCCACGTCCGGCTCCGTCGTCATCGACGGGACGGAGATCACCGCGCTCGGCGAATCGCAGCTCACGGCCTTCCGGCGTGACAACGTGGGCTTCATCTTCCAGTCCTTCAACCTCTGGGAGAGCCTGAATGTCATCGAGAACGTGGAGCTGGCTCTGAACATCGCCGGCGTCGGCGGCCGCACCGCCCGCGACCGGGCCCGCCGCCTGCTCGAGGAACGCGGGCTGGCCGGCCGTCTGCGCTTCCGTGCCCGCGACCTCTCCGGCGGCGAGAAGCAGCGCGTGTCCATCGCCCGGGCGCTGGCCAACGAGCCGCGCCTGCTCCTGGCCGACGAGCCGACCGCCAACCTCGATTCGCAGCACGGGCGTCAGGTCATGCACTTGCTGCGCGACATCTCCAGAAGCGGAGAGCGGGCCGTCATCGTTGTCAGCCACGACCAGCGTATCCGCGAGGTGGCGGACCGCGTCCTCTGGCTGGAGGACGGCCGCATCAAGGACATCGGCCTGGTGGCCCGCGACCCGGTGTGCGGTATGAGTGTGGAGGTCGATCGCGCCCCCGCTTTGGAGCACGAGGGGCGCACGTTTCACTTCTGCTCGGCCGGCTGCCGCGCGGAGTTTCAGGCCTCGCCTGCGCGGTTCCTGGCGGCCATGCCGGCCGAGCGGTAGCGCTTTGACAGACACGTCCGGTGGAGCTATCATGGGATCGATACCCCCACCGGGGGGGTAGGGTGATGGCGAACGGAGCGATGAAGATGGAAAGCGACGTGAGACAGGACGTCCTCAAGCGCTTGAACTACATCGACGGCCACCTCAAGGGTATACGCAGCATGATCGAGCAGGACAAGTACTGCCCGGAGGTCCTCAAGCAGACGTATGCCGTACGGCGGGCCATCGAGGCGGTGGAGCGCCGTATGCTCGACGGCCACCTGCACCACTGTGTGGTGGCGGGCATCCGCGATGGGCGCGAGGAGCAGGTGATCGGTGAGCTGCTGGAGCTGTACGAGCTGGCGAACCGGTAGAGGCGACCCTCGCGGTCGCTGGAAAGTCGGTAGGGCCAGCTCTTGCGGTCGCCCTTAGGGACGGGCCACAGGAGAGAGACACATGGAATGGGCAATCGGAATTCCGCTGGTCCTGCTGCTCCTCATCTGTCCCCTGATGATGGTGGGCATGATCGTGGGCGGCTGGATCTTCGGGCGCAAAGCCATGGGCAACCACGGT
>JBGQEU010000294.1:0-2508 GCA_041496525.1 Dehalococcoidia bacterium | reverse complement strand
TCCTCAACTGCGGCAACTCCGGCACCACCATCCGCCTCCTGTGCGGGTTGCTCGCCGCGCAGCCGTTCTTCTCGGTCCTCACCGGAGACGCCTCGCTCCGCTCGCGGCCGATGGCGCGCCTGATCGAGCCGCTAAGGGAGATGGGCGCACGGATATGGGGCAGAGAAGACGGCACGCGGGCACCGCTGGCCATCCAGGGCGGCGCCCTCCACTGCATCCACTACCGCCTGCCCGTGGCCTCCGCCCAGGTGAAATCGGCCCTCGTCCTGGCCGGCCTTTACGCCGAGGGCGGGACCGTTGTCCAGGAGCCCGCACCGGCCCGCGATCACACCGAGCGGATGCTGCGGGCGATGGGGGCGGAAGTCGCCTACGGCGAAGGGCCTAACGTGGCCGTGTCGCCGCTCACGCAGGAGATGTCCGCGCTGTCCCTGCGCGTCCCCGGCGATATCTCCGCCGCCGCCCCCTTTATCGTGCTCGGCGCCGTCCACCCGGACGCCGAGATCCGTATCTCCGGCGTCGGCATCAACCCCACTCGTACCGGCATCCTGGACGCCCTCCGCATGATGGGCGCCGACGTCAGCGTCGAGGAAGAGCGCACCTGGGGCGCGGAGCCGGTGGCGGACATCGTGGTGCGGTCATCGACGTTGCGGGGCGCGGCCATCGGCGGCGAGCTCGTGCCACGGGCGATCGACGAGCTGCCGCTGCTGGCCCTGGCCGGCTGCTTGGCGGAGGGCGAGACTATCATCAGGGATGCGTCCGAGCTCCGGGTCAAGGAGTCAGACCGCATCCAGACGACTGCATCAACCTTGCGCAGAATGGGCGCGGAGGTGGAGGAGCGGCCGGACGGCCTGCGCCTCTGCGGGCCACAGCGCCTGCGCGGGAAAGCGCTCTCCTCGCACGGCGACCACCGCCTGGCCATGATGGCGGCAGTGGCCGGCGCTCTGGCCCAGGGAGAGACGGTCATTCACAATTCAAACGTCGTTGCTGTATCATATCCGTGGTTCTGGCGTGACTTGGAAGCGCTCGGCAAAGGATGAGCGGCCCAGGCGCCGGCGGATGGAAGCGGATGCAGAAGGAGGGCGAAATGGCGCGACAACTACACAAGGACGGCACCGAACTCGTGCACGTGGGCTTCGGCAACTTCGTCGCGGTTAACAAGGTGCTGGCGATAGTCACCCCCACTTCGGCGCCAATCCAGAGGATGGTCCGCGAGGGCAAGAAGAAGGGCATCATCATCGATATCACCAGCGGCCGCCGGACGAAGGCCGCCGTCTTCACGGAGACCGGCAACATCATGCTGGTGGCGATAACTCCGGAGGCGCTGGCGGGCCGCGTGGCCGCTGCTCGAGGCGGACGCGTGAGTCAGGCGCAGGCCGACTAGCAGGTGACGGCCGGGCCTCTGCTGGTCGTCCTGACAGGGCCCTCCGGGGCAGGCAAAGATTCCGTGCGGGCGCGTCTAAAATCGCGGCCCGCGACGTACGCCGTCATCGCGACAACGACGACGCGCCCTCCCCGCGAGGGGGAGACCAGCGGCGACGACCTGACCTTTGTTTCCGAACGGGACTTCCAGCGCGTGCTGGCTCAGGGCGAGCTTCTCGAGCACGCGAAGGTGTACGCATACGACTACGGAGTCCCGAAGGCGCCGGTCCGCGCCGCGCTGGCGGCGGGCCAGGACGTGGTCCTGCGCACGGATGTGCAGGGCGCCCGCTACATCAAATCGATCGAGCCTTCTGCGGTCACGATCTTCATCGCGCCGCCCTCCATCGAGGAGCTGAAGCGCCGCCTTCTATCGCGCGGGGGCGACTCGCAGGAACAACAGGAGCTGCGGTTGCGCATCGCAGAGCAGGAGATGAAGTCGGCGCCCGAGTTCGACTACACCGTCGTCAACGACGACCTGGACCGCTGCGCGCAGCAGATCGAGAAGATCATCGGACGTGAGAAGGCCCGGCCGGGCCGGCAGCCGACGCTCATCCAATGACCGCCCTATCAGCGGGCGAGGTCCGCCAACAGTACCTGTGGTGGCAGTGGGGAATCGTCTACCAGATATATCCCCGCTCCTTCCAGGACAGCAACGGCGACGGCGTCGGTGACCTGAACGGCATCGCCGCGCGCCTGGAGCACCTGCGGTGGCTGGGCGTGACAACTATCTGGATATCGCCCATCTACCCGTCGCCTATGGCGGACTTCGGCTACGACGTGTCAGACTACTGCGGCGTCCACCCGCTGTTCGGCACGCTGCCAGACTTCGACCGCCTGGTGGCGGAGGCGCACCGCCAGGGCCTGAAAGTGGTGCTGGACTTCGTACCTAACCACACGTCGGACCAGCACCCGTGGTTCCTCGAGTCCCGATCTTCGCGCGATAACCCGAAGCGTGACTGGTACATCTGGCGGGACGCCCGGCCGGACGGCAGCCCGCCCAACAACTGGCTCAGTCACTTCGGCGGGGGCGCCTGGCAGTGGGACGATAAGACAGGCCAGTATTACTACCACGCCTTCCTGAGAGAGCAG
>JBGQEU010000293.1:0-2513 GCA_041496525.1 Dehalococcoidia bacterium | reverse complement strand
TGACATCGGCGGGCCGGAGGTGCTTTCGATGAAGGAGATCGTGCGGACGGCGCTGGCGGCGGCCGGGCGCAAGCGGGTGCTGCTGGCGGCGCCGAAGCCGCTGATGAAGGCTCTGGCCTCCGTGCTGCAGTTCTTGCCGGGGCGGCCGCTGACTCCGGACGCGGTGGACTTCATTACGATGGACGCCCTGGCCGACCCGGCGCAGGTGCAGGAGAGGCTGGGCCTGAAGATGACGCCGCTGCGGGAGGCGCTGGCCACGTACCTGGGAAGGGGGCAAGGATGAAGCGCGGAGCCAGAGGCTGGCGGCCTTGTGCAGACTGAGATGTTGACGCCACAATAGGGCCGCGCAGGATGCTCGAGAAGGCCGGACTTGAGTTCTGCATGGAGCGGCCGGGATGAAGCGGAGATTCGCCTGGGGAACGGCCGGGCTGAACCCGGGGGCCTTCGGGAATATCGAAAGCCGGAGGAGGCATGACGACGGAGAAGACGGAGATCGAAGCGCTGACGGGCGCGCGGCGGCTGGTCGAGATCGGGGGCCAGGCGGCGGAGAACGCCATCGCCGCGGCTTCTCGCCTGACGAACGGCGGCCGCAACATCGACGACCACCAGGTCCACGTTGAGCGCATCGCCCAACTGGCGACGGAGGCTCGCGCGGCGGTCGAACTGCTGGCCTACGCGGAAGGGCAGGCGGACGCCGGGAGGCGCGACGAGCTGGCGGAGGCGCAGGCGTTCGCCTTTGCAGCGGAGGCGCTGCACCGGGCGCGGTCGGTCGTAGAGCAGGACCCGGAGACCTTCGGGCTGGAGGCGGGCGTTAGCAAGCGCTTGGATGACCCGGACCTGCGGGCGCTGGTCCGGGCGGGGGCCGCCGAGGGCCACCTGCGGGAGATCGGGAGGCGCGTGATCGAAGCGAGGGGCGCGTTCAGCGCGGAGCTGGGCGACGACATCGCCAACATGACGCGCGACACGGCCCGCTCCTTCGCGCGCACAGAGGTGTTGCCGCTGGCGCAGGAGATGCACCGCCGCGACCTGCTGGTGCCGGAAGAGCTGATCCGGAAGATGGCCGCCCTGGGGCTGTTCGGCTGCTCCGTCCCGGAGTCCTACGGCGGCACGGAGATGGGTTACCTGACGATGGTGGTGCTGACGGAAGAGCTGGCGACCGTATCGCTGGTGGCCGGGAGCCTGATCACGCGGTCGGAGATCCTGACGCGGGCGCTGCTGCAGGGCGGCACGGAGGAGCAGCGGCGGCAGTGGTTGCCGCGTATCGCCTCCGGCGAGCTGCTGGTGGGCATCGCCGTGACGGAGCCGGACGTGGGCTCCGACGTGGCCTCGGTGACGTGCCGGGCGACGGCGGGCGAGTACGACGGGCGCAAGGGATGGTTCATCGAGGGCGCCAAGGCCTGGGCGACGTTCGCGGGCCGCGCCGACATCCTGGCGCTGCTGGCGCGCACGGATCCCGATCCGGCGTCTGGCGCGCGGGGCCTCTCGCTGTTTATCGTGCCAAAGGACCCGTACGACGGGCATCACTTCGCGCATACGCAGCCGGAGGGCGGGACGATCAGCGGCACGGCCAACCCGACGCCGGGGTACCGGGGCATGCACTCCTTCACGCTGGCCCTGGACCACTACTTTGTGCCGGAGGAGAACCTGGTGGGCGGTGAGGCCGGCCTGGGCAAGGGGTTCTACCTGCAGATGGGCGGCTTCGCGGCCGGGCGGCTGCAGACGGGGGGCCGCGCCACGGGCGTGGGCCAGGCGTCTGTGGAGAAGGCCTGCAACTACGCGGCGGACCGCAAGCAGTTCGGGCGGCCGATCGCCAGCTACCAGCTGACGCAGTACAAGATCGGGCGGATGGCGACGTACACCGCGGCAGGACGGCATCTGACGTACGCGGCGGCGCGCGCGATGGAGTCAGACGAGCGGGCGAGCCTCGAGGCGGCGATGTGCAAGCTGTTCGCCTCGGACGTGGCGGTGTGGGTGAGCCAGGAGGCGCAGCTCATCCACGGCGGCTGGGGCTACTCGGAGGAGGACCCGATCGCCAGATACGTCGTCGACGCGCTCGTGCTGCCGATCTTCGAGGGCGTGAAGCCGGTCCTGGAGCTGAAGGTGATCGCGCGGCAACTCTTGTCGAGCTAACGCGAGGGGGTTATTGATGATGGCGAACGAAGGGCCGGCCGGGATCGGGGACGCGATCGTGCGGCTGCTGATCAACGCGGCCGGGGTGGTGATAATCGCCGCCATGGTGGCGCTGGTAGCCGCCACGATTGTCCAGGAGCTGGACTGACTGGAGATCCAGAAGCTGGCCGAGGCAGGCATAGCGACGTCGGTTGGCAGCCGCGGCGACTCCTACGACAATGCCCTGGCGGAGTCGGTGATCGGGCTCTATAAGACAGAGCTGGCCGCGCGCCGTGGCCCCTGGCGCGGCTGCGACGACCTCGAGCTGGCGACGCTCGGCTGGGTCGACTGGTTCAACCATGACAGGCTCTTCGGCCCAATCGGTTACGTCCCGCCCGCGGAGT
>JBGQEU010000292.1:0-2513 GCA_041496525.1 Dehalococcoidia bacterium | reverse complement strand
CAACGCCCCCAAGATACTGGTCCTGGACGAGCCGACCACCGGCCTCGACCCGCAGGCGCGCCACCTCGTCTGGCAGAAGATGCGCTTCCTCAAGTCGCAGGGCGTCACCATGCTTCTGACCTCGCACTACATGGAGGAAGCGGCCCATCTCTGCGACCGCATCGTCATCCTGCATCAGGGCAGGATCATCGCGGCTGGCGTGCCGTCCGAGCTGGTGCGGGAGTTCGCCGGCCGGGAGGTCGTCGAGGTGCAGACGACTCCGGAGGAGCGGGAGACGCTGGCGGCGCACCTGCGGAAACAGGAGGGGCTGACGGTGGAGGAGGTGGAGGACATGCGGTACGTTTACGGGCGCGCCGAGAACGGCTTCGATCCGGCGTCGCTGTCCGCCTTAGGCGGAGACGCGGACCGAGTGGTGTACCGCCGCGCCAATCTGGAGGACGTCTTCCTCAAGCTGACCGGCAGGGGGCTGGCGGAAGGCGAATGACAGCCTACAGGGAGCCCGGTAAGACAGCGGGTTCCAGTACCCCAGCCGGCCGTAGCGACGCCGCAGGCTGCGCCCCTACAACCGGCCGGCGTGGAGGGCCCGTTCCATGACCATCCTCGCGCTCCCTCGCAGCGTCTTCCGCTGGCCGGACGTCTCCCACCTCGCGCTCCGCGTCTGGCAGCGCAACCGGGACGTCTACTTCAACCTCTGGCGCTCGGAGATCATCTGGCCCATCGTCGACCCGCTGATCAGCCTCGTCGCCCTGGGCCTCGGCCTGGGCGACTTCGTCGATCTCGGCATCGATGAGAGCTACGTCGACTTCATCGCACCCGGGCTGCTGGCCGTCTTCCCGATGTGGGTGGCCGCCGCCGAGACCGGCTGGGGCTCCTTCTTCCGCATGGAGAACCAGCGCACGTTCGACGCCATCGTCTCCACGCCGGCCAGCCTCGAGGACGTCGTGACCGGGGAGATCCTCTGGGCAGCCAGCCGCGCTGCCTTCTCCGTGGCCTACATCCTGGTGCTGATCGCCGCCTTCGGCGCTGTGCGATCGCCGCTGGCCGTTCTGGTGTTGCCGCTGGCCTTCCTGCCCGGCCTCATGTTCGGCGCCATCTCCCTCTGCTACACCTCCATCGCCCGTTCCATCAGCACCCTCAACTACTTCTTCGCCGCCTTCATCACGCCCCAGTTCTGGCTGGCCGGCGTCTTCTTCCCCCTGGACCGCCTGCCGGGCTGGGTGCGGATCGTGGCCTGGTTCACGCCTGCCTCCCACGTCGTCAAGGTCTACCGCGGCCTGGTCCAGGGCGAGCCCCACTGGAGCCACCTGGGCGACATCGCCTGGATGCTGGCGGTCAGCGGCGCCGCCTACCTCATCGCGCTCCATTCCATGCGGCAGCGCCTGGTGAAGTGAGCGACTCCTCACCCGTTCGGGCAGCCGGCGAGGCGCTGGACGGGTCGGCGGCGGATTAGGGCCCCATCCGCTTATCCGTTCCCCGTCCGTTGTGAGACAATCCGTGGTGACATGCCAGGCCCCCTCATCGCCGTCCCTCACTGGCGCGCGCCGACCTGGGAGCGCACCAAGTGCTACTACGACTCGCTGCAGGCGGCGGGCGCGGAGTACGTGCTCGTCGACGGGCCGGGGCTGCCGGGCGGCGCGCGGGGCCTCGTCCTGACCGGCGGCGTCGACATCGACCCGAAGCTATACGGCGAGAAGCGTGCACCGGGCACGGACCGCCCGCACAAGGAGCGCGACGAGCACGAGCTGGGCCTCCTCCGGCAGGCGTTGGAACGCGACCTGCCGATCCTTTGCATCTGCCGCGGCCATCAGCTCCTGAACGTGGGCCTGGGCGGATCGCTCGTCCAGCACGTCGAGAACCCGGCCCACCGCTGGCTGGACGGCGGCGACTCCAACTGGCACGAGGTCACCGTGCTCGACCCGCCTGAGGCGGGCCGCCTGGCCGGCGTCTACGGGGCTAGCGCCGTCCTGCGGGTGAACTCCCGGCACCACCAGGGCGTCACGGCGGACCGCCTGGCGCCCGGCCTGGAGGTCGTCGCGCGCGCCCAGGATGGCCTCGTCGAGGGCGTGGAGAGCACGTCGCACCGCTGGGCGGTGGGCGTGCAGTGGCTCCCGGAGCGGCAGGAGATGCTCCAGCATTCGAATGCGCTGTTCGAGGCGTTCGTGGCCGCCTGCGACGCGCTGTAGGGGATGCCGGCCCGGCACGGGCTCTCATCCCGAGCGGGAGCGAGGGACCTGGGGAGGCGGAGAGACGCCACCGCGCGACACGCAGACAGGGCGTCCGCATGACGGGTTGGATTCTGGATTCTCCCCTCTGGCATTCTCGATGAACTTATCGGCAATTTCAGATATAATGTTCGCGTGACGTTATATCCCTTCGTGACTGAAGGACTGCCGATCCGGAGGCGAGACCGCCGGCCCTTCACCCACGAAGGCGCAGACGTGACCCTTCGCCGCTCAATTCTCGCGCCCGAACCCGGCCGGCGTCTTAAGGAGTCCTCATGACCGTAGACATTT
>JBGQEU010000291.1:0-2525 GCA_041496525.1 Dehalococcoidia bacterium | reverse complement strand
GGGCGTTGTGCGCTGGCAGGCGCGGCTACTGGGTTACCACTCCTCTCTCGTGCAGGAGTACCCGCCGTTCGCCTTCGATACGGGGCCGGAGCCATCTCCCGCGGACCAGGCGGCGGAGCGCAGCTAAAGAAAAGGCCGGACCCGGGGGGTCCGGCCTGCGTAATCACGCGGCGCTGGTTACTCTTCCTCCTCCTCGTCTTCCCCGCGGTCGATCTTCCGAGAGCCTGAGGAGCCACCCAGGTCGTAGGTCGTGACGTCACTCTCTTCCGCCTCGGTGACGCCGGTGGCGGCGCCGCCGCCCCAGTCCTCGGTCTCGTCGCCTTCCTCGAGGTAGCCCTCATCGTCCGCGTCTTGCCGCACCAGGCGTTCCTTCACGTACGGGCGGAAGGACTCCGTCACCGTCGGTGGGAAGGAGAGCTTACCTGTCTGCGAGCCATCCTGGAACGTCTCGCGGATGAAGACACGGACGCCGTTCTCATCCAGTCCTGATATAGCGGCGATGTACTCGTTGCCGCCGTCCATCAGCTTGGCCAACCGCTGCCCCAGCTTGGGTTCGACTTCACCCACGTATTCGCCGTCCAACGCCTGGACGACGAGAGAGCCGTTCTGGCGGTCCAGCTTGACCTGGTCGCCCGCCGTCATGCGCGCGGCCACTTCCATGTTGGGCCGGTTGAGGACGGTGATGCCCGTCTTACCCATCTCCTCGATGAACATCTGCGGCGAAAGCTTCTGGCTGGCGGCCCGGGGCGGCGCCTGCTCGCCCAGCGTGGCCAGGCGCGTCAGGTTCTTGCGAGCGATGGAGTTTAGCGGGTCGATCTCCAGGCCCTTCATGTAGGCTTCGCGCGCGTCCGCGTAACGCCCGAGCTCCGTCATCGCCTTGCCCAGGCGGTTGTAGGCGTCCACGTCAGTCGGGAACGATGCCAGGATATCCCGGTTCAGCTGGGCAGCCTCCGCCCAGCGGCCCTGGAGGGCCATCTGAATGGCCGTTTCCGCCTGCTGCCTCTTGGCTCTCGCTCTGTCTTCAGTTTGAAACACCATCTATCTCATCCACTCCCCAAGGTTGCGCCGAATTCTACCTGCGGCGCTCCACTAACTGCAAGGGCCTCTTGGTTACACATCGGTTATAACGAGCGGAACGAAGCCCAGATTTCCCATATCGCTATTGTAAGACGATGGCTATTCGCCATTGTTACCGCATTGTAGCAGCCGGAGCGCGAGGCAAATACCGCAAACATACGCAGGAGAGGCCCCTGTCGCGCGCGGTGCGCGTTGAGTAATAAGAGTCATCTACAATGATAACGAAAATGGGCAGGGAAGAGTTTCGCGCAGACGATGGTCGGGGTGGGCGGATTCGAACCGCCGACCTCACGGTCCCGAACCGTGCGCTCTAACCTGGCTGAGCTACACCCCGGCTGGCATCAATTCTATATGATCAACGTCACTACATGCGAAGCCGCCGGACCGACGGCGGCAACCAGCATCCTACCAGAAGGCGCCTGCGCCCGCCGAGACGCCCATGCAGTCTAGTCTCGAGGCGCGCGGCGGCTTCTTCTTCAACGTCAACCTGGTCTTCCTGGGGCAGATCGCTATCTATGGCCTGGCCTTCGGGCTGCGGGTGGTCCTGGCCAGAGGGCTGGGAGACAGCGGCCTGGGGACGTACTCGCTCTTCTTCGTCGCCGTTATCGTCGCCGGCGGCATAGCCAACCTCGGCGTCGGCCTGGGGAATATCTACTTCCTGAACAAGGGGGTTTACGGCTACCGGGTCCTGCTTTCCGGCAGCCTCTTCGTCCTGATCGCCATGTCGGCGGTGGCCTGGGCCTTCATCCTGGGCTACGGATTCATAGTGGAGCCAGATATCTTCGTGGCCGGCGACACCTACTGGCTGTACGCAGCGGCGCTCCCCGCCGTCATTGCCTACGTGCTCCTGACATCCTTCCTGCACGGCTCCAGCCGCTTCTTTGCCCTCAGCGGCGTGGCCGTGCTGCAGGGCGTCTCGGCGCTGCTCATCGCCGGCGTCCTTTACGCGCGGGACGGCCTGGATGTGTCCGGGGCCGTCGCCGCCTGGACGGCCTCGTTCGTGATCGCCGATGTCGTCGTCCTGTACCTGGTCGGCCTGCGCCACATCGACCTGCCCGCGCTGCTCCAGCCCCGCTGGGACGCGCTGGGCGATCAGATCCGGTACGGCGCCCAGGGTCAGCTGGCCAATATGGCGGCGCTGTTCAACTATCGCCTGGACCAGTTCCTGGTGGCGGCGTTCGTCTCCCGCGCCGGCGTCGGCCACTACGCGGTGGCTGTCGGCCTGGCCGAGAGCGTCTGGTGGATCTCCTCCGCCGTGGCCATGGTCCTCCTGCCCCGGCTGACGCAGATGGAGCGCGAGCGCGCAGAGGAGCTGACGCCTCTGGCCTGCCGCAACACCGTGCTTATCAGCGTCCTGGGCGCCGCCGCCCTGTTGGCCGTTTCCCCGCTGGCCATCCATATCCTCTTCGGCGGCGATTTCGATCCCGCGCTGCTGCCCCTCATCCTGC
>JBGQEU010000290.1:0-2525 GCA_041496525.1 Dehalococcoidia bacterium | reverse complement strand
AGCACGGACCGACTCACTGCCCCTCGTCCACCCTCGTCAGCCGGTCCAGGAAGTCGATGATGACGTTGCGCACGACGCCTCTGTCGGGGACCTTGCCCAGCATCCCGTACATGGCGGCGCTGCCTCCCGCCGTGACCGCGCCGCCGGCGGTGCCGGCCACCGCATCGCGCAGGTCGGCGAGGAAGGGCGCGACGATATCTTTGTGGGCGGGCGTCACCATGAGGTGCAGGCTGGGCGGGAGCTGCTGGCGGTCTGGATGCCAGCCGCGGCTGTCCATGACATCGCCGACGGCGTAGATGTCCACCGTGTCCGAGGCAAAGGCGAAGACGCTCATGTCCGGCCGGCCGAGGACGTGCAGGCCTTCGATGGCGTTGATGCCATCGATCAGCGCCCGGGAGGTGTCCATGATGATGCGGGCCAGGCGCGTGTATCCCTCGACGCCTAGGTAGTTGAGCACCGCCCAGGAGGCGGCGATGGCGCCGCCCGGCCGGCTGCCCGTCATCGTCGGGGAGCCATAAAGGCCGCCGGGCCAGTCGGCGTAGGCGAAGAACTGGTGGCGCCGCAGGTCGTTGCTGCGGTACATGATCGTCGAGGCCCCGCGGGCGGAGAAGCCGTACTTGTGCAGGTCGGCAGAGAGGGAGGTGACGCCGGGCACCCGGAAATCCCAGGGCGGCACTTCGTATCCCAGCCGCTCCACGAATGGCAGCAGGTACGCCCCCAGGCAGGCGTCCACGTGGCAGGGGATGTCCCGCTCCTGGGCCAGGGCAGCCAGCTCCCGTATTGGGTCGATGACGCCAAACGGGTAGCAGGGCGCGGACCCGACGATCAGCGCCGTGTTCGGCGTAATGGCGTCGCGGGCCGCGCCGGCGTCCGCCCGCAGATCCTCGCGGACGGGGATGTGGACCGCCTTCACGCCCAGGTACTGGCCCGCCTTGTCGAACGCCGGATGGGCGGTCATCGGCAGGACCATCTCGGGCTCGCTGATCCCTTTCTCGGCACGACCGCAGTCCCGCGCCGCTTTGACGGCCATCAGGATGCTTTCCGTGCCGCCGGACGTCATGTTGCCCGTGGCCTGGGGGTCGCCCAGGAGGTCAGCCGTCATAGCGATGACCTCTGCCTCGAATTTCTTCAGGCTCTTGAAGGCGCCGGGGCTGAGGCCGTTGGTAAAGAAGGCGGCGGTGTAGGCCTCCTTCAGCACCTCTGCCACGTCCTCGCCGGCGAAGTAGACCAGGCTCCAGGTCTTGCCGCCGCGCCAGTCCGCATCGCGCCCCAGCGCCTCCTGCATCTCGGCCCTGATCTGGTCGCGCGGCTTTTGCTGGCTGGGGAATTTCATCTCGGCCTCCTCTGGGACTGGCGGGCGGACGGCGCAGAAGGATGGTAGCAGCCGCGCCCCCCGCCAGCAACAGCGCTGCGGGCGGTTCTCCTTGCCGCCCTCCGGCGCCTGCTCTAGACTTGGTACGCGCTATGAGTGGGACCGGCAAGGCGAAGGTGCGCCTGTTCGCCCGCCTCAGCGACCTGGCCGGCACGCGGGAGACGGAGGTCGAGCTGGGCGAGGGGCTGACGGCAGCGGGCGTGTACCAGGCGCTCTGCACCCGCTTCCCCGCCCTGGCGGGCCTGGAGAACAGCCTGATGTACGCGCTGAACGCCGAATACGTAGAGCCGGACCATCCGGTGCGGGATGGGGACGAACTGGCCCTGATCCCGCCCGTGAGCGGAGGGCGGGATGTTCTTTGAGGTGACGGCCGAGCCGCTGGACGCGGCGCGCCTGGTGGCGCACGTGCGGAAAGACGAAGCGGGGGCTGTGGCCCTGTTCTACGGCGTTGTCCGCGACAACAGCAGGGGCCGGCGCGTGCTGTACCTGGAGTACGACGCCTACCCGGAGATGGCCACGAAAGTGATGCGGCAGATCGCGGAGGAGGTAATGGCCCGCTGGCCGGTCACCGACATCGCCATCCGGCACCGCACCGGCCGCCTGGAGATCGGCGAGACCTCGCTGCTGGTCGCCGTCTCCTCTCCGCACCGCGATGAGGCCTTCGCGGCCTGTCACGCCCTCGTCGACCGCTTCAAGGAGGTTGTGCCGGTCTGGAAGAAGGAGGTGTGGGAGGGCGGCGAGACCTGGATCGAGGGGGAGCCGGTCAGACACCCAGAAACAGGAGGCCGCCCATGACGGACACAGCGTCCACCGGCGCCACGCCCGATCGCGAGGCCCTTCGCGCCGAACTGGAGGCCACGCGCGCTGCCTACCACGACCTGCTGAAGTCGCTATCGGCGGAGGACTGGAAGAAGAAGACCGGGAACGCAGCCTGGACGGTGAGGCAGCTGATGTGGCACGTCGCCTGGGGCGCGGGCTACCTGCCACGGGCGGTGGACAACTGCCGGACGGGCCGCCGCGGAAGACTGCCACCGCTGTTCAACCAGCTCAACATCCTCATGACGCGGTTGGGCGCCGCCCGGGCGACGCCGGAGTCGCTGACCCGGAAGTTCGATGGGTCGCACGAGGCGGTCATCGCCACGCTGAACGGGGT
>JBGQEU010000289.1:0-2528 GCA_041496525.1 Dehalococcoidia bacterium | reverse complement strand
GTGCGTCTGCACGTGGATAGGCCCCAGGAAATCGTGGTCTATGGCGAAGACGCCCTTTTCGTAGAAGACCTCGATGCGCCGGGTGGACGGCCGGCCCAGCACACTGTGCCAGATGGACGAGAGCTGCCCCTCCGCGCCGTTCACGAACTCCAGCCTCGCGACCGCCAGGTCCTCCACGCCTTCGTAACCGGCGAAGTTGCGGGTGGCGCCGCTGACCCTGGCCGCGGGGCCACCCAGCCAGAGGAGGGCGTCCGCATCGTGGATGGAGTGCTCCAGCAACGTGCCGGAGCCCACCTGCTCGCGGTCCTTGCGCCAATCGCTCGCATAGTGGCCCTGGATCGGGAAGAACTGGTCGTCCCGGAAGACGATCAGCATCAGGCGGCCCAGCATCGGGTCGTCCGTCAGCGACTTGAGGACGGGCAGGATGGGCGAATGGCGCAGGACCAGCCCAACTCCAGCGCTAACACCGGCCGATTCCACCGCTGACACCATCTCCTCCACGTCCGCCAGGTTCGTCGCCAGCGGCTTCTCGCAGAAGACGTGCTTGCCGCGTGCCGCCGCGCGCAGCACCAGTTCCTTGTGCGACGACGTGGGCACGCAGATGTAGACCACGTCCACATCCGGCGAATCGATGACCGCAAACGGGTCCGTGGCCGCGATCGGAACGCCCGCCGCCTCCGAGAACGCCCGGGCGCGCTTCTCATCGACATCGCAGACGGCCACGTAGCTGGCGTCCACAAGCCCCAGCCGGATGAACGCGCGAATGGCCGTGGAGTGAAAGCGCCCGCGAAGCCCGCAGCCGATGAGGGCGACGTTCAGGCGAGCCACAAGCAGACCAGGGAACGGGCGCGCATCAGGCGCCGCGGGAAAGGTACTTCAGCAACCGCTCCAGCGCCGGGCCCACGAACGCACGCAGCGCCTCCTGCCTCTCCTTGGAAGGAGCGCCCGGAGACACATGGCGCGCGAGGAGGCTATCCTCAAACGTCATCAGGATGGTGTAGATGATCTGGCGGGCCAGTTCCTTCGGCGCGGCGGCGGGCAGCTCGCCCTTCTTCTCGTAGCGCGAGAGGACCGTGGTGAGCGCCTCTTCCCAGCGGCCCATCAGCCGGTGATACTGCTCCAGGGCAGCTTCGTCTCCGCCCAGGCCTTCCATAATGATCAGGCGCAGGAAGTCCCGGTTTTCGTCCATCAAGCTGATTGCGCCCGCGGCCATCCAGAGCAAGCGGTCGCGCAGTGGCATATCCGTCTCCAGCCGCTCCAGGTTCTGCAGGCTCGTCAGGAAACCACGCTCCTCCACCAGCGCCTCCAGCAGCTCCCGCTTCGATTCGAAGTGGTAGTAGATGGCGGCGTCCGTGATCCCCGCCTCCCGGGCAATATCACGGACGGTGGTACGAGCGAACCCACGCTCCGAGAACAGACGCAGGGAGGCGTCCAGGATCTGCTGGCGCGTGAAGGGACCGCGGCGGGTACGCTTGGGCAGCGTTGTCAGCGCTTTCCTGACACTCATGCTCCTTGTATTCTAGCGGGCGCTAGCCCAAAGGGCACGTTAACGGCAAACCCCACAAACCCACAGACCCCACAAACCCGCCGCCCACCTGTCATTCTGAGCGAGACGAGACCCGCACGGAGGATGACACATCTTGGCGAAGGAATCTGGGGAGGGGCAAACACCCGCCGCGCGGAACCAGTACCCCGCACCGGCGACACCTCGCCTCCGTAGCGCGGGCTTTTAGCCCGCGCGAAGGCGTGGCGCCCCCGCACGGAACCCGGCACCGACCCTCGCCTCCGTAGGGCGGGCCTTTAGCCCGCGCGAAGGCGTGACGCCAGCCGCGTCAGTACGGCATCACAAAGCGCGCCAGCGGCATCTCCGTGTCCGCCGTGCAGAACACCGCCGAGATGACGTTCAGCACCGGCAGCATGTGCCACGGGTCGGCGTCTGATGATTCGGGATAGCGCACGCTGCCCCGGCCGCGCACCGGCTCCCGGATCGCATACTCCGGGTCGATCTGCACGAGCTGCACGGACTCGTGCGGCTTCCCTTTCTGGAGCGAAGGAGTGATGCGCAAGTTCAGCACCGGGTCCAACCGCAGCGAATCGGCGTCGATCGGCTCGGCCTCCGCCAGCGCGACCTCGACGACAACGTTGCCGTCACACGACACTCGCGCGGAGACCGCGTTCGCGTCCGCCGTCAGCGATACCTGGCCGAGTTTCGCCGGCACGCCCCACACCTCGCGCAAGCCGGAAAGCGCGGCCGGGTTGTCGACGACGGCTTGCAGGGCGTAGGCGCGGATGAAGAACCCCGCCCGGCAGCCGATGCACTGCGTCGCCAGCGAGAACGGCCCTACGGGACTCTCCGGGTACTGCGCGACGGTGATGACGGCGTACGGCGGCGCGGAGCGGGTGAGCCGCGGCGGCAGCATGTCAAGCACGGGATCGATCGCCGTCTCGAAAGCGACCTTCAGGATGCGAGCGCCCGGCAGCGCCCACGGCGGCGCCGGATAAGCGGGCGCAACGATGGGCGAGGCGTG
>JBGQEU010000288.1:0-2534 GCA_041496525.1 Dehalococcoidia bacterium | reverse complement strand
TTCTTGCCCCCGTTGCGGAAGAGAAAGTAGCCGCCGCGGTTCCAGTAATCGTCGTCGCTCACGTTATCGGCGATCACGAAATTGCGGGTAATGTCCGCGCGCTTGAGCCCCTCCACCTTGATCACCTCCGCCCCCAGGTCAGAAAGGATGCGGGAGCACGTAGGCCCGGCGTAAACCTGCGCCAGGTCCAGCACACGCACACCGGAGAGCGGGAGGTCAGCCATCAGCATTCACCACGCTGTCATTCAGAGGAGCCCGGCGTGGGGAGGCGGCCAAGGGGGCGACGAAGAATCCCGGCGGCCGGCTGTCCGCGAAATCTTCGCTCAAGTCCCGCCAACCCTGGTTCGCGGACTCTATCAGCGCTACTCTCTTGCTCCGCGACCATCCCTTGATCTGCTTCTCACGGGCGATCGCACCTGACGCGTCATTCCCTATCTCGTAGTGGACAAGTCTGTCTATCAGGTAGCGCCGAGTGAAGCCTTCCTTGAGCATGTGCTTGTGCTCGTAGACCCGTCTCTCTAGATGGCCGGTGACGCCCGTGTACAGAGTCCGCGAGCGGTTGGACATGATGTAGACGTAGTACTGCTTCATCGGAGCCGCCGAGATTCTTCGTCGCGCCCCGCCCCGCGCCGCACCGCCTGCTCCTCTGAATGACGGGAGATGGCCCCCAGGTCAGAAAGGATGCGGGAGCACGTAGGACCTGCGTAAACCTGCGCCAGGTCCAGCACACGCACACCGGAGAGCGGGAGGCCTGTCAATTCGGCACCCTCTGCAGGGCGGGTGTGCCGGGGAACGGACCGTCTAACAGCGGCGCCTTCAGGCCGGCGACGATGCGCTTCCGCAGAAACGCCACTAGTCCGTCGTTGTATTGGGCGTTCTCTGCGAAGAGCACCTGGCCCCTTGTGTACAGCGCCAGCGCATGCTCGCGATCGCCCATGCGGTCGGCGGCCACGGCGCGGGCGACGACCCCGTTGATGCGCACGTCAAACGGCACGGGGTCCGAGTCCAGGCCCTCGAGCAGCGACTCAGCCTCATCCAGCCGGCCGAGGGTCCAGCGCGCCCGGGCCCGTGCCCAGGTGAGACGGTGGGGCTCAAGGAGCCGTTCCCCCGTGTCAGCGAACCGGTCCCAGATCGCGCAAGCCGCCGCCACATCTCCGCCGTCGAACAGCCGCACGGCCTGGCGCACTTCAGCTATCACATCTGCCTCGTGTTGCATCTCCGGACTCGCGAACCCGTCATCCGCCGGCAGTTCCGGCGCTTGCGTCGCACCCAAGGGCGAGAACGGCGCCAGCTTTCCGAACGGCGCCAGCGGCTGCCGCGCCGTCGAGTGCCACAACGTCCTGGATGCGGGGTGCATCACCACGCTGTGAAACGCAGATGTGTTAGCGATCACGGACTCGTTCGCGTACTTGCTATTGGAGCGGTCCCGCAGAATGGTGGAAGCGACCTGCGGCGTTATCTTACCAAGCCGCGCGGAGACCGCGGCCTCCATAGCCGGCCGCCGCGTGAACGAGTCCAGCGACCGTCCGCGGTCATGCTTCATCATCTTCTCTGTGCGGGCGTGGTTTGACTGCGCGAACCAATCGCCGTCCGGCCGGAAGACTTCGCAGTCGCCCGGCGTGCACTCGACGATCGCGATGTCCCCCTGGGCGTCCGCCAGGGACACAAACGCGGACATTCCCCGGTTCGGACTGTCCCTAATGATGCGTACGGCGTCCTCTACCGTCTGCGCCCTTTGCAGCACACGGCGGTACGGCCAGCGCGGCACGCCCAGCGCCAGCACCTGGTCCGCGTTGAAGAAGTTGATGCCCAGGGCCACTCCCGCCTCGTTCAGGCCCGCGGCGCCCAGCGGCGTTAGCGGCCATCCGGCCATAACGTGACGCATGTCTCCGTTATCGGGGTGATAGACGGTGACCATCTGCGGACGACGGCCGTAGCGGTCCGGCCAGTCGGAGTTCTTCGCCATGATCGCAGCGCCGTCGGCGGTCGCGCTTCCCGTCGCGACGAACGTCGTCGTCGCGCCACCCAGGCTCCCGAAGACTCCCCGCCAGGCAGCGGGCGGCGAGACGCGTAGCCCATCGCCGATTCCCGCGATTTCGTCGTAGAAACCCGAATCGTCTCGCTTCCGGGCCGCGAACATCCAGAACCGTGGCAGAAACCTGTCCGCGAAGCCGGCCACCGGCCCAAAGCCGCTGAGCAGAAGGAGCCAGTCTTCGCGGTGCATGCGATAAATGTCGGTGGCCACGTCCCCCAGCAGCTCCACCTGCTGTCGTCCCATCTCCCTGTACGACCCGTAGAGTTGCAGGACGATGAGGTCGCCCACGTCTTCACGCCGCGCTTTTCCGGACGCCACGTTCGTGCTCACGGTCACGTGATCCCCCGCTCGCGCAGGATGAGCTGGTCGTCCGAACCGTAGCCCGCGTCCTGTAGCACAGCCGCCGTGTGCTCGCTCAGGCGCGGCGCCGGGCCCTGGCGCAGGGGCGTCTCGCTCATCTTGAACGGCAGCGCCGGCATTGGCAGCTTGCCCACGCCCG
>JBGQEU010000287.1:0-2538 GCA_041496525.1 Dehalococcoidia bacterium | reverse complement strand
CGCCAGGAGATCGAACCGGTCACCACGCAGGACTTCATCCGCTTCCTCCTGCGCTGGCAGCACGTCGCGCCCGGCACTCAGTTGGAGGGCAAGCGTGGCCTGCTGGAGGCCGTCACCCAGCTGCAGGGGTTCGATATCCCGGCCCTGGCTTGGGAGCGGCACATCCTGCCCGCCCGCGTCGCCGAGTACAGGGGCTCATGGCTGGACGACCTCTGCCTCTCCGGCGACGTAGCCTGGGCGCGGCTGGCCGTCCGCAAGAACGGCGATAGCGCCCGCGCCGCCGCCACCTCCAGCGCCACGCCCATCGCGCTCTCCAGGCGCGGCGACCTGCCGTGGCTGATCGCCGGCATCCGCAACGGCACGTCAGCAGAACCGCCGTCCGCAGGCGCCGGCCACGACATCCTGGACCTCCTCCGCCAGCAAGGAGCCCTCTTCTACGATGACATCGTCGCCGGCACGGGCCGCTTGCCCACGGACATCGAGCGTGGCCTATGGGACCTCGTCGCCCGGGGCCTCGTTACCGCAGACGGCTTCGAGGCTTTGCGCTCGCTAATCGCCTCCACTAAGCGGCGCTCCTTTCGCCGGCCTCAACGCGCGCGCCTGTTCCGTTCGCTTGCCGTCGGGCAGCCGTCCGGGCGCTGGTCGCAGCTGCCCGTCTACCGTCCGGAAGGCCTCTCGCAGGAAGACCTGGCGGAGGCCTGGGCGGAGCAGCTCCTGATACGGTACGGCGTCATCTTCCGTGACCTCCTCCAGCGCGAGAATGTCGTCGTGCCCTGGCGGGAGATGCTGCGCGTGCTCCGCCGCCTGGAAGCCCGCGGCGAAGTCCGCGGCGGCCGCTTCGTAGCCGGCGTCTACGGCGAGCAGTACGCCCGCCCCGAAGCGGTAGAGTCCCTCCGCAAGGTCCGCCGCATCGAGAAGAAGGTCGAACTGGTCCGCGTCAACGCCGTCGACCCTCTGAACCTGGCAGGCGTCATCACCCCCGGCCCCCGCATCACCGCCGTCCACACCCGCTACGCAATCTTCCGGGACGGCGTCCCCCTCAGCGAGCAAGAAGCAGCGCAAGCAATCGCGGAAGCCCGCAACCTGGCGCGGGCAAGCTGAGGGCTATGGCAACTCGTAGCTGCATCGGCTTCAGGCCTGCCCGGCATCCGTCCCGCTCATCTCGGCCCGTCCCGCTCATGGGGAGGTATCGAACCATGAGCGGAGCACAGCGCCTCGCCCCATGCAAGAAACGGCTCGCGCTCGCGATATCACTGCAGTGCCCTTGATTGCCTGACTGCTTGATTGCATGATTGCCCCGCACCTGACCCTCACGTAAGGGTTGTATTCTACCGCCGCCGCCACTATCATTTGGGCAGCCAACCATCGGGCGCGCCCCGCGCGTGAAAGTGAGCCACAACCATGCACAACCCCCTGCACACACCCCTCTGCGACAAGCTCGGCATCGAATACCCCGTCCTCCTCGCGGGCATGGGCGGCGTCTCGCTCTCGCGCCTCGTCGCCGCCGTCTCCAACGCCGGCGGCCTCGGCATCATGGGCGCGGCCACGCTTTCGCCGGAGCAGCTGCGCGAAGAAGTCGAGCGCACCCGCGACCTCACGGACAAGCCGTTCGCGGTGGACCTCCTGGCGCCGGACCCCGAGCGCATCCGGCCGCACATGGACGTGCTGTTCGATCTGAACGTGCGCATCTTCGTAGCTGGGCTCGCAGTGCCGGCGGACTTTATAGAAGAGATGCACCGGCGTGACATGACTGTGATGGTGATGTGCGGCAAGGTCCGCCACGCGCAGAAGTCAGAGCAGGCGGGTGCGGACATCGTGGCGGCGCAGGGCACGGAAGCCGGTGGCCACACCGGCGAAGTCGGTGGCATGGCGCTCGTCCCCGCGGTCGTGGACGCGGTGAAGATCCCCGTGGTCGCGGCAGGTGGCCTGGCGGACGGCCGCGGGCTCGTCGCGGCGTTGGCCCTGGGCGCGCAGGGCGCGATCTTCGGCACGCGATTCATCGCCACTCCGGAAGCGCAGGCCGCGCAGGGTTACCGCGAAGGCATCGTGCGGGCCAACGACGACGAGACGATGCGTACGCGCTGCTACACGGGCAAGCCGGCCCGCACCATCCGCACCAGCTACGCCGCAGAGTGGGAGAAGCGCGCCGACGAGATCCAGCCGTTCCCGTTCCAGGCGGGACTCTCGATCCAGAACCGCGTAATGGACTACATGGGCGTCACGGACCATTTCGAGCCGGACCAGACCTTCCAGCCGGCCGGTCAGAGCGTAGCGCTGATCCACGAGATCAAGCCCGCAGGCGAAGTGTTTCGCGACATAATCCGCGAAGCCCAGGATGTAATCGAATCCCGCTTCGTCGCTCCGTCCCTCCAGAAGCAGAGCCGCTAACCCAACCGTGGGGCTCCGCCTCCGCGGTGACGGGGGAAATTGACCCGCTGGAGTGCGCGATGCTATTCTTCATTCGCGCCCCAGACGTGCCGAAGTGGCGGAACGGCAGACGCGCTGCGTTCAGGGCGCAGTGCCCGACAGGGCGTGGGG
>JBGQEU010000286.1:0-2546 GCA_041496525.1 Dehalococcoidia bacterium | reverse complement strand
TAGCCTGGGCGACGGACGCCGTGGGAGAAGACGTGCTCAATCCAGCCGTAGATTCGTTGCTCGGTCGGAATCAGTTCATCGCGGAGCATGGCGGTCTCTTGATATAGCCGACTCAAGGGTACGCGCCGCCAGATGTCTCCGGCAACAGTCGGGAGGTCGCAACGAGACCGTTGCTGCCATGCCCAGCATGGTTTGGTAGCGATGCCGCATGCCGGCGTGCCGGGGCGGTTCGCCCCCTGGCCAACCGCGGCGGCGGCCGGATGCCTGCTTCAAGTGGCGGGGGTCTGCGCGGATCCAGGCCATCTGAACTGGCTTCGGCTCAGGGACGGCGCTTCGCTGATGCCTCGGCCGCTATAGGGCAGTTCCACCGTGATGGTGGTGCCTCTGTGCGGCTGGGAGCGGATGTCCAGGGAGCCGCCCAGGAGACGGGCGCGCTCATCCATTCCCAGCAGCCCCAGCTTGCCCTTTTGGGCCAGCTCGCTGAGCGGCTCCGCCAGCCTGAACCCGCGGCCGTCGTCCGCCACGGTCATCGTGATGCCGTCCCGCCGGGCCTGTAGAGAGACGACGGCCCGGGTCGCGCCGGAGTGCCGCCCCACGTTGCGCAACGCCTCCTGGGCGATGCGGAACAGGAGTAGCTGCGTCTCCGGCGAATGCTCCGGGAGGGCGCCCGCGGCCTCCACGCGGCCCTCGATGCCGTACTGCTCGCGAAGCCCGTCGGCGAGCCACTCCAGGGCGGCGACGAGGCCGTGGTCATCGAAGACGCGCGGCCGCAGGTGCTGCGTCAGGCGCCGGAGGTCCGTCAGAGTGCCGACCGTGGCGGTGCGCAGGCCCTGCAGCTCCGACGATACGTCGGCCGGAAGCCGGTAGCCTTCGCCGGCGACCAGGCGGTCCAGGCGCTGGCAGCTCAGAAGAAGGGCTTGCGCGGTCTCGTCGTGGAGCTCCATCGCGATGCGCTTGCGCTCGTCCTCCTGCGACGTCAGGACCTGGCGCACGAAATAGCGCAGGCTGTCGCGCATCCGCTTCTGGATCTCCACCTCCCGGCGCTGCTGGGTTATGGCCAGGATCAAGAGACCACCCACCACCATGATGCCGCCCATCTCCGGCAGCGCGTGGTCGGTGTGGCCGGAACTCATCAGCACCCGTGGACAGAGGACCGCCAGGGCAACGACGGCGGTAATGATGCCTCCCCGCGCGCCGAAGGCCAACGTGGCATAGATGACCGGCAACATGATCAGGATGCGCTCTACGGTCTGTCTGGTGGTCAGGCCAACGGGGGAATGATCGGCGGCCGCCGAAAGCAGAGGGAGCATGTCCCCGTAGTGCAACAGAGCACCGATTACGAGCATGGCCGCGGTAAGTGCCGCGGGGAGCACGGGGTTGCCCGCGGGCGGCGCGGCCGGCCCATGGGAGCCGCTGAAGGGCAGCCAGCGGCGCCCTACTGGTTCCGGCCCCAGTGCCGGTCCTGACTCCGGGGCTGGCATCACCGGGAGGTCCGGGGACATCATGGTCCGGCGTCCGCCTCCGCGGATGACGCCGCCGGGCCGGTCTGCCGGTCGCCGGCGAGCGGGGCCGCCGGCGTCACGTCCTCCATCTGGATCCATCCCTGTCGCAGGGCCTGAAGCACAGCCTCGGTCCGAGAGCCGGTGCTTGTCTTGTTGAAGATGTTGACGAAATGGGCCTTCACGGTGGGGAGGCTGAGGGCCAGCCGGGCGGCGATCTCCTTGTTGCTCAGTCCGTTGGCGGCAAGGCCCAGCACGGCCAGCTCCCGTTTGGTGGGACGTTCCCCGCCCCCGGACGACGCTGCGGGTGCGGGCGAGCCGGCGGCCATTACCAGCAGCCTGGCGGTGACGGCCGGGTGGAGGACGGCGTCCCCCGCGTGAATGGCGCGAATGGCCTGGATAACTTCCTGGCCGTGCGAGTACTTGAGGAGATAGCCGGCGACGCCCGCCTCCAGGAGGCCGAGCACGTAACGGTCATCGTCGTAAGCGCTGAGGATGATGACGGCAGTGGCGGGGTTGGACCTCTTGATCTGCTTTGTCGCCTCGATGCCGGTTAGCACCGGCATAACGACGTCCATCAGGACCACGTCCGGTTGCAGGGCCTTGACCAGTGCCACGGCCTCCGCCCCGTTTGCCGCCTCGCCCACAACCTCCATGTCCGGCTCCTGCTCCAGGAGCCTCCGCATGCCCTCTCGGAGCAGCGCGTGGTCATCGGCCAGTGCGACCCGGATCACTTCCATAGCCTCCCGGCCTCCTCTTCCGTCGCACCCACCCGCGGATATTGTGCACAGATTCACAAATGCCTGTCCAGAATCGTTGGTACTAGACCTAATGACACGTACCTATCTGAAGACTGAGGCGAAAGCCGACTACTGGCCGAGGCCGGGGCACCACCGTCGGTGCGAGAGTGTGCGTGGAGGTCAGGAAAGAGGTACCGGAGTGAAGACAATTGGAGACCAGCGTCGGCCCGCAAAGACGCCTCGGCGCCATTGTTGCTCCCACCGAGAGGGCACTACGTTGGTTGTGGAGAGAAACAAGAGAGAGACC
>JBGQEU010000285.1:0-2573 GCA_041496525.1 Dehalococcoidia bacterium | reverse complement strand
GGGAGTGTGGTGGCGCCCGTCAGCCCCTGGATGATGCTCTCCGTCTTGTCCACCTCTTCCCAGCGCTGGGCCTGGGTGAGCGGCGGCTTCTTCGTCGAAGAGCCGGTGAAGGAGAAGTGGTCATAGGAGTGGTTGATCAGGTGGTGGCCTTCGCTGACGATGCGCTTCAGCAGGTCCGGATTGCGCTCTGCCCAGACACCCGTCATGCCGAAGCTGGCGCGGACGCCGTTGGCCTTGAGGGTGTCGAGGATCATCGTGGTGTACCCAGCGTCCGACCCGGCATCAAAGGTCAGGGCCACCATCTTACGGTTGGGGTTGCCCTTGCGGATGACTCTGGCAGCGTTGGCGGGGGTCGCCGCCGCCGGGGTCGGAGAAGCGGTGGGCGTGGGCGTGGAGGAGAGGCCGGGGATGATCAAGCTGAGGCCGGGCCAGATCTTACCCGAATCGGTCAGCCCGTTGGCCTGGACGATGGCCTGAACGGTCGTGCCGAACAGCAGCGCGATCGAATACACGGAGTCGCCCGCCTTCACGGTATAAGCAGCGCCGGCCGGCGCCGGCGTAGCGCTGGCGCCCGGCGTCTCAGACGCGCCCGCCGGCGTGGCCGTGCGCAGGGTGGACGTCGGAGTTGGCGTCGAAGCGCCGTTGCCGTCGCCGCCTCCACAGGCGGAGGCCGCCAGGACTAGGGCCACGACCAGGCACAGCAGCAGACGGATCACAAAGACATCCCGAAGTGTACAACGCGGCGGCGGCAAAAGGAGTGCGCGCGGATCAGAGCGGAACTAAGGGGTCGCCCGTGCGGATAACGCCTTCGGTCAGGATTTCGCAGCGCAGGCCGCCGCGGTGCACCAGGCCCGGCAGGACCTTCTCCTGCCCCACCAGCCGCTGCAGGTGCGCGCACGGCTCGCACAGCCGGACCCCGCGGACGGTCGCTTCGCCCACCCTGAACTCGCGCCCCACCAGGTGGTTCAGGGCGACCCCTCGCGTCGTGATGTTGCGGCGCGACTCGCCCGGCTGCAGCTTCACGTCGTAGTCCCGCTCCAGCGCCTCCAGCGCCTCGGCTTCCACCAGGGTGAGCTCACGCCCGGTGCCCGGCCGGTCGGAGTAGGTGCCGGACTTGGCAAAATAGCGGTCGCCCTCCAGGCCGCGGCCGGGAACGGCGCGCGCCTCGGCTACTGCTTTCATCGGGGCCTCGGCCCTCTCGCTCACGTAGATGGAAACAACGGTTCCCTCTGTCATGCTAACTCCTTCGGGTCGAATCTGGTGCTCTGCCCTCACCGCCACCGCCGTCAACGTCCGCCAGCAGCTGCGCCCGCGCCTGCACCCTGACCGGCAACCCCCAGATGTCGATGAAGCCCACCGCGGAGGTGCGGTCGAAGGCGTCCGCCTTGTCGTAGGTCGCCAGCGAGAAGTCGTACAGGCTCCGGGGGGACTTGCGCCCGACGGCGGTGGCGCTTCCCTTGTGTAGCTTCATGCGCACGGCGCCGCTGACGTAGCGCTGCGTGGACTGGATGTAAGCCGCGAGGTCGTGGTGGTGCGCCGAGAACCAGAGCCCGTTGTACACGAGCTCCGCGTACTCCTGGGCGATGCGCGCCTTCAGCCGCCGCTGGTCCTTCGACAGCGTCAGCGACTCCAGCGACTCGTGCGCGGTGAGAAGCGTGATGCCGGCCGGCGCCTCGTATATCTCGCGCGACTTGATGCCCACCAGCCGGTCTTCGACGCTGTCCACGCGGCCGACCCCGTGCTCGCCCGCCAGCTCGTTCAGGCGCTTGATCAGCGAGACGCCGTCCAGCCGCTTCCCATCCAGCGCCGCCGGAACGCCGCCCTCAAACTCGATCTCGACGTAGGCCGGCTCGTCCGGCGCTTCCGCTGCAGACTTCGTCCACTGGTAGACGTCCGGCGGAGGCTCGGCCCAGGGGTCTTCCAGAACGCCGGTCTCGATGCTGCGGCCCCAGAGGTTCTCGTCGATGCTATAGGGGCTGGCCCTGGTCACGCTGATCGGGATCTCGTGCTCTTCCGCGTAGGCGATCTCCGACTCGCGGTCCATCTCCCACTCTCGCAGCGGCGCCACGATCTTCAGCTCCGGCGCCAGGGCTTGCACGGATACGTCCATGCGCACCTGGTCGTTCCCCTTGCCGGTGCAGCCGTGGGCCACCGCGGTCGCCCCTTCCGCCTTCGCCACCTCCACCATCTCCCGGGCGATGAGCGGCCGCGAGAGGGCTGTGGCCAGCGGGTAGTGGCCCTGGTAGCGGGCGCCCGCCATCAGCGCCGGGAAAACGAAGTGCCGGACGAACGTCTCCTGCGCCTCCCGCCAGACAAACGCCGAGGCGCCGGCAGCCATGGCGCGGGACTGCAGGGTCTCCCGCTCGCGGTCCATGCCGACGTCCACGGTCAGTGCTATGACGTCATATCCCCGCTCTTCCTTCAGCCAGCGGACGGCGACGGAGGTGTCCAGCCCGCCGGAGTATGCCAGTACGATCTTCTCAGCCATCTCTCCTCACTTCGTCAGAGCGCCAACGCCGACCGAAGGCACTGGTCGATGCCTGCCATGTCAGCCGTGGATACTGCTCCGAGCT
>JBGQEU010000284.1:0-2578 GCA_041496525.1 Dehalococcoidia bacterium | reverse complement strand
CGGGCCTGTTACCGGCGCACGGGATATTGAGGACGGCCGCGCGGCGCCCGCCGGGCGGCTAGTGTAATTCCGTACCTGCGGTGCTAGCCTGAAGGCGCCATGAGCAAAAGGGGCCGGCCACCGCATCCAGATATCCTCACTCCTCGCGAGTGGGAGGTCCTGGCGCTCCTCCGCGCGGGCCTCACCAACGAAGGCATCGCCCAGCGCCTGGACGTGAGCACCGCCACAGCCAAGTACCACGTCTCGGAGATCCTCTCCAAGCTTGGCGTCGAGAGCCGTGAAGAAGCGGCCCGCTGGCAGCCGGAGCGCGAGGGCGTGTGGAAGCGCCTGCTCCAGGCCGGATTGGTGCTGAAGGCGGCCGCGGCAGCAGCCGTTGTCGTTGTTCTGGCCGCGGGTCTTGGCGTTCTGGTCTGGAGCGGGCTTGGCAGCGATGGCGATGACGAAGCGATTGCGCCTGCGCCCACGGGGCCTTCGCTTACGGAGGCAAGAGTCGCAGACTTCCCCGTCTCTCTGTTCGATTTCGCCGCGCAGATGGACAACGCGATGATCGCGCGGGACACCAGCTTCTTCACGCAACACACCCTGTTCCGGGACTACTACGAGTGCGGTGGTCGGGTGTTCCCGGCTTCCGGTACCAACTGCGCGCTCGCCTCACCTGGGACCGGCGGCCTGGCCATCGCCATCGGCGCCCTGCAATCTGAAGGGGATGTCTTTGACGCACCTTCGTACGAACGGTTCATCTAGGATTTCCTGACGAACGTCGGCGCCGCTATCCCGGATAAGCTCGGAGGGCCTGACCCGCGGTTAGCCGCGCTGGGCGACACCGATCCCGTCATCGAGGAGCAGCGGCCCTCCGAAGACACCTATGCCCTTATCGCCTCCGCCGTTGGCGGCCCTGCCGTCGATCGTTCGGGCAACGTTGTCATCGGAGGGCTGGATGGCAAGCGAATCGCGCTGGCGTTCTTCGTCACGGATCTTCCTGATGGTTGGCGCATCACCGGCCTCTTGCGCATGGGCCCGTACGCCCTGGACCCCCAGGGGCGGGATGCGATCACGCTGGGCATGGACAAGCTGTTCAGCCCGTGGGTCCGTTGGGACGGCGGGGCGGTGGGGTACTGCGCCGGCTCCGTCACCGGCCGTCTCGTACTGGATCACGGCGACCACGGTCCCGTCGCCGGAGAATGGATGCAGATCGATCGCTTAACCGGCGATCCACTTGTCGTGCAAACGTCAGCGGACGGCGTCTTCCGCTTGGACGGCGTGCCGGTCGGCTCAAGTCTCGCCGCCGCCAGCGACGCGACGTTCCCCTTCAGCATCGGCCATTGCGGCCAGGTGCTGGACCTGGGCGACGTACCCTACGCGCTGAATCACCCCACTGTGTTGCCCGTGGGCTCCCAGTTCCAGGGCCCGGTCACCTGCGCGGACGCCCCAGGCGGCACGTACACCACGGTAACTATCGCCGTCAATCCCAACGTCCCATCGCCGCGCTGCGCCAGGGTTGCTCCCATGCAGCGGTTGCAGTTCGTCAACAACACCGCAGGCACCGTCACCGTCCAACTCGGCAGCTACAACGAAACCATCGCCCCCGGCGAAAGCAAAGTGCTGGATAAGGGCGCCGGCGAGTACTTGCCGCCGGGCGTAAGCCTCGCTCGGATCTCCGTCTACAGCGGCAGCGGGCCGGAGATATGGCTCGGCGGCCTCCCGACGGCTACGCCGTAACCCGCGAGTCCGGGGCTGCAAACCGCTGCTTGAACGTGAACGCGTGCGGCGTGGGCCCGTGCGCCCGCAGGTGCTGCAGCCGCTCGTTCGCCTCCTCAACCGTCGGGATCTCGCCCGCCGGCACCCACCACATGGCCAGGTGCGCCTCCGTGGGCGCTTCGAACCACTCCCGCCGCCGGCGATAGACATCCGCGTGCGCGCTGCGGTACGTGAACTCGAAGAGCGACTCAATCGACTGCCAGACCGTGAAGTTGACCACCACCAGCGGGTCGTCGCCTACACGCACGGAAGTGGAATTGCCGTCTGCCGTCTGCAGCCGCCACACAAAGCCCGGCGAGCGATCGCCCAGCCCGTTGATCGTCTGTAGCTGCGCCATGAACTCCGCAACGCGAGGATCGTCCAGCGGCGCCACCAGCCGCGCCAGGTTGTACTGCGCCAGGTGGTAGCCGGCAGCGCCCTGCTGCGCCATCCGCGCGCCGGTCTAGGGAGCGCCCTCAGCGCCCGTGTCAAACGCGAAGGGCGGGTACTCGTCCACCAGTGAGCTGTGATATCCCAGCAGCCTCACCTGCCAGCGCACCACACCACGCTGGAAGTTGAACAGCCCCTCGGAGTAGGTCTCCGTCATCAGCACCTGGATCGCGGCGATGATCCAGACCACCGAGGCGACGTAGCCGAGGATGCCCACGACGAACCAGCTGGGGAGGCTCGTGATCAGGCGCAAGAGAGCAGAACCTACCGTCGGCTTGCCGCTAGCTTGCAGGTCAAACTGCACGCCTTCGGGCTCCTCACCGGAGGGGAACTTGTCCGTCAGCATGTAGACGTACGCCAGGCCGGCTGCTGACCAGCGCAGCCAGCCCTT
>JBGQEU010000283.1:0-2599 GCA_041496525.1 Dehalococcoidia bacterium | reverse complement strand
CACGGAGTAAAGCTTGCCGTGAAATGTGCTCAGGCAGCGCAGCCACATGTAGCCCATGGCCCGCTTATCGCCGACGACGGCGACGGTGCGCGGGTTGAAAGCGCGCTCGAGGCGCGTGCGGAGGCCTTCAGGCGTGCTGGGAGGTCTCATGTTCTGTTGGCGTCCGAGCGGCCAATACGCAGCTTCACGCTCGTGATGAGCTCGTCGAACCATGAGCGGGGCGAAGAGGTTGGCCTGCGGTGCGCAGGTACTCCGCTCGTCCTTCGACCCTTCGACTCGGCTCAGGGTCAGGATGAGCGGGAACAGCCGTCCAGCATGCAGCCGTCATCCGCCAATCACGATCCGCGCGTCCACGGCCAGGCAGCCGTCCTTGTAGGCGAAGACCGGGTTCAGGTCCAGCTCCTCGATCTCCGGGTGGGCCTCGACGAACTCCGATAGCTGCAGGATCAGCTTTTCCAGCGCGTCCAGGTCGGCCGGGTCCTGGCCCCTGACGCCCTGCAGCACCGGGAAACCCTTGATCTCGCGGACCATCTGGCGGGCGTCGCGCGGCTCCAGCGGCACGATGCGGAAGGCGACGTCCTTCAGCACCTCCACGAAGATGCCGCCGAGGCCGAACATGAGCACCGGGCCGAACTGGGGGTCCTTACTCATACCGATGATGACCTCGACGCCGGCGGGGGCCATCTTCTGGACGGCGACGCCCTCGATGCGGGCATCGGGCTGGCGGCGCTTGACCGAGGCGACGATCTCTTCGAACGCGGCCTGCACTTCCGGCGCCGAGTCTAGGCCGAGCTTCACGCCGCCGACGTCTGATTTATGGGTGACGTCCGGCGAGACGATCTTGAGGACGACGGGGAAGCCCACGTTCTCGGCGGCCTGGGCAGCCTCTTTGGCGGTCCGCGCCAGCTGGGGTAGGGCGACCGGGATTCCGGCCTGCGACAGGATCTGCTTGGACTCGATCTCGGTGAGGACGGTGCGGCCTTGCCCCCGGGCCTTATCGATGACGTCGGCGATAGACATGGGCGGATTTGCTCCTTCTCGTTACCGGTATGGCCTCCGCAATGGGCGATCACGATGCGTGAACGCGCTGGCCGGACTGGCGGCCGGGCCACGATACCGTCGGGTGAGCCTGCGGGCCAATGAGGCCGGTTAGCGGCTGGGGGCGCCGGTCGCGCTCTTCACCGTTCGGGTAATGGTGCGGCGCTGGCTGTAGTTCAGGAAGCTGCGCGTGGCGCCGCAGATCTTACACCGCCCCTGGCTGGACTCACCGGCCGGAGTCTCGATCTGCCAGTGGTGAGCGCATCCTTCGGAGACGCCTTCAGACTGGCCGTTGATGGCCGTGGCGTCCCTTGTCTGCTCTACCATCGGCCCTCACCTCCGCGGTGGCCACCACCGCGGCCGCCGCCGCCGCCGTAACCGCCGCCTCGGCCCCCGCCCCCGCCCGGGCGCTGCTGGGGTGGGCGAGCTTCGTCCACGGTGAGGGTGCGCCCATCGAGGGTCTTGCCGTTCAACTCCTGGATGGCCTTGCGGGCGTCTTCATCGGAGGTCATTTCGACGAAGCCGAAGCCGCGGGAGCGGCTGGAGTACCGGTCCACGGCTACCGACGCCGTCTCCACCGTGCCGATCGTCTCGAAGAAGGCGCGCAACCCCTCGTCCGTGGTGTCATACGAGAGGCCTCCGACGTAAAGCTTCTTGGCCAATGGGTCCTCCCTGGCAGGCGCCCGTCCTGGATCGGGGCGAAATCTCCCGGCGTGACGTAGCTGGCCCGGCGCGTGGAGATAGGGCGTCGGGACAGACTAATTTACTATACCTCACCGCTCGCGTTTGCGCATCCCTGTCGGTAGGGCGATGGAGCAAGAGCGGCGGATTAGGCCGCCGTGTCCGTTGGCACGAAGCGACTAGCCTTCGGACCGGCGCCGCCAGCACCATATGAAGTGCGCCTCGTCTCAGGATAACAGGCGACGGGCGCCTTTGCCTTTGCCGAACGGGCTGGCTCGGCGGCCCTAGACGAGGGCGTCTTCGAAGTAGATGCCGAAAACATCCCGCATGACGTCGCACATTTCGCCCAGCGTGCAGTAGGCGTTGACGGCGTCGAGCAGGTACGGCATCACGTTCCGGCCGTTGCGGCAGGCGGCCTCGAGCGCCTTCAAGTAGCGGGCGGCTTCGCGGCCATCCCGCTCGCGGCGGACCCGGTTCAGGCGCTCCAGGTGCCGCTCCTCGCCCTGGGGGTCCATGTCCAGGATGGGGATCTGGACCGGCTCGTCCATAACGTAATCGTTGACGCCGACGATGATGCGTTCCTTGTGGTCTATCTCTCGCTGGTACCGGTAGGAGGCGTCGGCGATCTCGCGCTGCGGGTAGCCGCTCTCAATGGCGGCGACCATGCCGCCCAGGTCTTCGATCTTGCCGAAGTAGGCCCGGGCCTCGTCCTCCGTCTCCTGCGTGAGCTTCTCGAGGAAGAAGCTGCCGCCCAGGGGGTCGATCGTGTTGGGCGCGCCGGACTCGTGGGCGATCACCTGCTGGGTGCGGAGGGCTAGGCGCGCCGCTTTCTCGCTGGGAAGGGCCAGGGCCTCGTCCATGGAGTTGGTGTGCAGGGACT
>JBGQEU010000282.1:0-2607 GCA_041496525.1 Dehalococcoidia bacterium | reverse complement strand
CGCCCGCGCAGCCGAGGCGCATCATGCCCCGGCCGGCCGCCTTCAGGCAGACCAGCAGGCGGGACGGCCCGGCCTCTTGCCGCCGCACGAGCGCCTGGCGCCCCAGGAAGTCCGCGCCGTCGTCCAGGCTAACGGCCCAGTCCAGCCCCACTTCCCACGGGTTCGTCCCCTCGTCCATGTCGTTACCGTAGAGAAGCAGCGCTGCCTCCAGGCGCAGCGTATCGCGGGCGGCCAGACCGCACGGGCGCACACCCGCTTCCAGCAGCGCCTGCCACAGCGCCGGGCCCGAACCGCCATCGATTACGAGCTCCAGGCCGTCTTCTCCTGTGTAGCCGGTGCGCGAGGCGAACAGCGTCTCGCCCCGCCACTCGGTCTCCCCGCAGCGCCGCGGTCGCAGAGACCGCACGAACTCGCGGCCGATGACAGCGCTCAGCCGGTCGAGCCACTGCGGCCCTTGCACGGCGATCATCGCCGTTGCGGCGTAGCGGTCCACGAGCGTGGCCTGAAACGGCTCCATCTGCTGCTCCAGCCAGCGCTTCATTTTGTCGGCGTTGGCGGCGTTGACCACGATGAGATAGCGCGCTGGGGGCACTGTAGGGGCGCTGCTTGCTGCGCCCTGAGGGGTGAGGGCGAACACGTAGACGTCATCCAGAATACCGCCGTCCTCGCGGCAGGCGGCCGCGTAGTGGCCTTCGCCGATGTCGAGGCGGGTCATATCCCAGGTGCAGATGTAGCGTAGAAAGCGGCCGGCATCCGGTCCGCGCACCTCGAAGCGGCCCATGTGGGAGACGTCGAACATGCCGGCGGCCTGCCGCACGGCGTTGTGCTCCTCGATCACGCCGGCGTACTGGACGGGCATCTCGTAGCCGGCGAACGGCACCATGCGCGCGCCGAGGTGCAGGTGCTCTTCATACAGGCACGTGCGGCGCAGGGTGCCGGCGATTGGGTCACTCAAGTGCTTCCCACCTGCGTTTGGCGTCCTCCGCGCGCAGCCGCCCCAAACCCGGATACGAGGCGTGCACCGAGATCAGCAGCGCCCGCTTCTCGATCGCCTTTTCTGTGATGCGGCGCTTCGTCTCCAGCGAAACCAGCGGCAGGGTATCGAAGGCCGAGATCCAGGCCAGCCGCTCCAGCATCACCGGCTGCTGGGCCAGCTCGCCGACGTACACCGCGTACTCTCCGCCTGATTCCAGCTCGACAATGCAGTGGTCCTGTGTGTGGCCAGGGGCTGGCGTCATGCGCACGCCCGCCGCGACCTCCACCTCTCCCTGCACGATCTCCAGGCGGCGGGCCTCGTCCAGCGGCGCCAGGTTCTCCGCCAGGTAGGTGCCGCGGGTGCGTTCGTTGGGGTGCGTGGCCGCCTCCCACTCGCCTTTCTGGATCAGGTAGCGCGCGCGTGGGAAGGCGGGAACGGGCCGGCCGGCTTCCGTCCGGGTGTTGCCGCCGGCGTGGTCGAAGTGCAGGTGCGTGTTGACCACGATGTCGATGTCCTCCGGCCGGATGCCCTCGCCCGCCAGGTTCGTCAGGAGCAGGCCGCTGCCCTCCGCCCCCACAGCGCCGGGCGCCCGCATCCCCTTGTTGCCGATACCGGTGTCGATGAGAACCGTCTTGCCCGCCGCCCGCACGAGCAGCGAGTTCAGCCCCAGGGGCATGCGGTACTTGGTGTCCAGGTCAGGAACGCAGGGCTCCCACATGATGCGGGGGACCAGTCCGAACACGGCGCCGGCGTCCTGGCGCATGACGCCGTCGCTGACGACGAGCAGCTCGAGATCGCCGAGGCGGAACCAGTGCCTGTCCTGAGCAACGCCGAAGGGACCCATGCGGGGACAGCATCCTTTCCAGTGAAACCAGGGCCTTCACGGTCAAGATAAGGGCCGGGGGGACAGCCGGTCAACGAGGAGGTGGGGCAGGAGGCGGGAGGGCTGTTACCACCTGCCACCTGCCACCGCCTTCCCTCTCCCCCGTTCCTGCCCTAGAATTCCACATGTGGCCCGCCCTACACGGGCCATGGTATCAGTGACCCCGATGACGCAGACAGACCGCATTCAGGACATGCCCAAGGCCTACGACCCATCGCAGGTCGAGACGCCGCTGTACCAGATGTGGCTGGACAAGGGCTACTTCCGGGCGCACATCGTGCCCGGCGAGCAGCCCTTCTGCATCATCATGCCGCCGCCGAACGTCACCGGCGAGCTGCACCTGGGCCACGCCCTCACCGCGACGATTGAGGACTGCCTGGTGCGCTGGCACCGCATGCGCGGCGACCCTACCCTCTGGCTGCCCGGCGTTGACCACGCCGGCATCGCCACGCAGAACGTGGTCGAGAAGCAGCTGGCCAAGGAGGGGCTGAGCCGCCACGACCTCGGCCGCGAGAAGTTCGTGGAGCGGGTCTGGCAGTGGGTGCGCAAGTACCGCAGCCTGATCTCGCACCAGCACATGCGCCTCGGCGTCTCCTGCGACTGGGACCGCGAGGTGTTCACTATGGACGAGGGCCCGCAGGCCGCAGTCCGCACCACCTTCGTCAAACTATACAACGAGGGCCTTATCTACCGCGGCGAGCGCATCATCAACTGGTGTCCCCGCTGCATGACGGCGCTCTCCGACCTG
>JBGQEU010000281.1:0-2609 GCA_041496525.1 Dehalococcoidia bacterium | reverse complement strand
TCGGTGTGATCGCGGGCCGGTGCGGGCTCCTGGACAACGGTCCCGCCCTCGGCGTAAAGGCCGGCCAGGACGAGGGCCGATTTCACCTGGGCGGAGGCCACGGGCAGGCGGTAGTGGATACCGCGAAGGGCGCCGCCCTGGATGGCCAGCGGTGCCCGCGTGCCGCCTTCTCTGCCCCATATCTGGGCGCCCATCTCCCTTAGCGGCTCGATAAGGCGCGCCATCGGCCGCGAGCGGAGTGAGGCGTCTCCGGTGAGGACCGAGAAGAACGGCTGCGCGGCGAGCAACCCGCACAGGAGGCGGATGGTGGTGCCGGAGTTGCCGCAGTTGAGGACCGCCGCCGGCTCCCGCAGGCCGTGCCGGCCGGCGCCGGTCAAGCGCAAGCGCGACGCATCCTGCCATTCCCACTGCACGCCGAGCCGGCGCAGGCAGCCGAGGGTGGAGAGGCAGTCTGCCCCACGCTGGAAGTTCTCGATAACCGCCTCGCCGACAGCGATGGCGTTGAGGATGGCCGCCCGGTGCGAGATGGACTTATCGCCGGGCGGGACGATGACACCCCGCAGGGAATGTGCTGGGCGGACGGTCTGGCGCATGGCCGCTACTTCTCTTGGTCGCCGGGTTCTTTCCCGGCAGCCTGCTTCTTCTCCAGCTTCTCCAGATCGCGGCGGATGTCGGCGGCGATTCGGTCTGCCAGGGAGGCCTTCTTCTTAGCGCCGGGGCCACTCTCGGCGGCCGGCGCTTCTCGGATCAGCTCCGGTATTCTCTGGGCCTTGCGCAGCTGCTCGGCGGCCATCCCGCCTATAAGCATGTCCATCACTGTCTTGCTGGTGTCCACGTGTGGCCCCGGCTCCTTCCGCCGGTGCGGGGGCTGCGCCAGGAACTCCTCGCGCTCTATCTGGGCCCGCAGGAACGTCTGCAGCAGGTCCTCGTCGCGCGCGTCCTGGAGCATGTCGCGGAAGCGCCTCAGCTCCTCCGCCATCCGGTCTAGCCAGTGGATGACCGCCTCGCGGTTGGTCAGCCAGATGCCATGGCTCATCGCCGGGTCGCCGGAAGCCAGGCGGGTGACATCGCTGAAGCCGGAGGAGGCCATGGGACCGATATCCGGCCAGGCGGGGCTGGAGCGCAGGAGAGAGAAGAGAGCGGTGGAGACCATCAGCGGCAGGTGGCTGACCGCGGCGGCGTACTGATCGTGCTCGGCGGGGTCGATGAATAGCGGCTCCGCGCCGATCGCCTGGGCCAGGCCCATCACGCTCTTGACCGCCGCCGGCGATGCGTCCACAGAAGGGCAGATACAATAGGCCTTGCCCTGGAACAGGCCGGCCTCGGCATTCTGGACGCCGGCGGTCTCCTTGCCGGCCATGGGATGTCCGCCGATGAAGTTGGCGTGCTCCGGCAGCATCTCTTTGGCCCATTGCATGACGGCCGACTTGGTGCTGGCCGTGTCGGTAACGATGGCCCCTTCAGCCAGGTAAGGAGCGATCTGCCCCATGACCTCGCGGACCGCCAGGATGGGCGTGGCGATGATGACGAGGCCGGCGCCGGAGACGGCTGCCGGGAGGTTGTGCTCAGACTTGTCGATGGCGCCCAAGCGCTCAGCCTGCTTCGTGTTCGCCCGGTCACGGTCGTGGCCCACGACCTCGATGCCCGGCAGGCCAGCCGCCTTCAGGGCCAGGCCGATGGAGCCGCCGATGAGGCCTGTCCCGATTATTGTTATGCGTTTTGGGGTGGGTGTGTCCTTCATCGTTCTATTGTGAGCTTAGCAGCGTCCCTCCGGCGCCACAACGGAGCACCGGTGCTACGAGTCCCGCGTATTCACCTGTAGAACGCCGATAGTAGCGTCGCGGTCCGCTCGTCCTTCGACGGGCCCCCTCCGAAGGCGGGAAGGCGGATGAGCGGGGACGAATGCTGTGCTCCAGGGGGTTGCGAACGAAGATGGCGAAGGCCCTCCGTCAGCTGGCGTCGTCAGCGGCGCGGAGCAACTGGAGCCGCTCGTTGGCCGCGTCGTGTTCTTCATGCCTGGCGATGAGCTCGACAACGGCTGGCGAGGCGCCGTGGGCCTGGGCCAAGGCAGCGCCGCGCGCCGGATGGTTGTGCAGGCAGGCAAAGGCGTTGCGGTCCCGGGCCAGCCGGCCGAGAAGCCGTGGCGCAGATGCTTCCAGGAGCACGTATGCTACCCGGTGCCAGAGCCGGATGTGAGCGCCGGCCAAACGGCCCTTGCCGGCATCATGCAGCAGGGCCGCCTGCAGGATCTCCCGGTCGCCGCAGCCGCGCCGGCGGAGCGATCGGTACACGTCAAAGCAATGGCGCTGGTCGCGCGGCTGCATCGAGGCGAACAGCGGCGCCAGACCCCGGCCCAATGTCTCCGCAGCTTCTCGCTGCTCCGCTGGGCTCACTGTGGGGTGCAGCGCTTCCCGGAACTGGCGGGTGCGGTAGAGGGCGCGGCTAAGCAAAGACATTGCCGTGCACCCCTGCCAATATGCCTGCCAGGAACCGGATGACCGGCTGCATCACCTCGAACAGGAGTCCGAAGCGGCCCCCGGTGAGGAAGGGCAGCGCGATGAGTGCGATCAGGATCGCCGGCCCGTACTGCTCCATGCGCGCGAAGGCGA
>JBGQEU010000280.1:0-2614 GCA_041496525.1 Dehalococcoidia bacterium | reverse complement strand
TCTCCCTGTAGCATACATTCAAACGCCGCTTTGCGCCTAACGCGCCGCCAGTCTCTTCTGCAACTCCGTCCATCGCTCCAGCGTCCGCCCGTTGGTTCCCTCGAGGTCGCAGTCCGTGTCGATGACCACGTCCGCGCGCCTGATCCGCTCCTCGTTGCTCATCTGCGCCTTTATGCGCCCCAGCACCTGTTCCGGGGGCAGTCCGCTACGCGCGGCGGTGCGCTCGGCGGCCACCTGCGGCGGCGCCACGGTCACCCAGACCTCATCGGCCAGGTCGTCCCAGCCGGCCTCGAACAGGAGGGCCGCCTCCAGAACGGCGACCGCATGGCCCCCGCGCGCCAGCTGCCGCAGCTTCTCCCGCATCATTCCCTTCATCCGCGGGTGGGTGATGGCGTTCAGCCGCTTCAGCTCCCGTGGGCTGGCGAACACGATGGCGCCCAGCTTCTGGCGGTCGATCGTGCCGTCCTCCGCCACGATCTCGCGGCCGAAGGCATCGACGATCTCCTGCCAGGCCGGCCGCCCCGGCCGGTACACCTCGTGGCCGACCCGGTCGGCGCTCAAGATGGCGGCGCCCTGCTGCTCCAGCAGTTTGGCAACAGTGGACTTGCCGCTGCCGATGCCTCCAGTGAGTCCGATGACGTACATGGATTGTCCCCGTGCGGCTGTCTTGAGACGACGCCGGCCGGGCGAGAGGCCCGACCGTAAGGCGATTGTAGGGTCAGGGACGGGAAGGGGTCAAGGAATTGTACTCGGGAATCCGCCCCGGCCCCCCGCTCGTATCGCCTCACAGAGAAGTTGTGCGAGAAGGAGGCGGCGTTTGAAACACGGGTGGGCCATTGGGGTGACGATGGCGGCAGCGCTGGTGATCGGTCTGCTGGCCGCGGCTTGCGGCGGCGGCGGCGAGTCCAGTGCGGCCGGCTCCGGCAGCGATAAGACCGTACAGTTGGCGCTGGGCGACTACTATTTCAAGCCGACCGGCCTGCAGGGCCAGGCGGGCCAGCCCGTCCAGTTGAAGCTGACGAACGAAGGCAAGGCCACCCACACGTTCACGATCGACTCCCTTAAGATAGACAAGACGCTGAAGCCGGGTGAAGTGGCCACCATTACGGTAACGCCTGACCGGGCGGGGGATATCGCCTTCTACTGCCGGTTCCACGGCCAGAGCAGCGGCATGAAGGGCACGCTCACCGTAAGCGGTGCCGCCGGCGCCGCGCCCGCGAAGACCACCGCCGCCACGAGCGCTCCCTCATCCGGTGGCGGGGGCTACTACGGCTACTAGCGGCGGTCTGTCCGGGGCCTAGTCGCGGCGGCGCCAGCGCGTGCCTTCGGCGCCGTCCTCCAGCGCGATGCCCAGTTCGTCCAGGCGCGCGCGGATGCTGTCTGCGACGTCGAACACCTTGCGGGCGCGAAGTTCGTTTCGCAAATTGACCAGCATGTCGATGAACGGCGCTGCCTCGTAAGCGGTTCCCGGTTCCCGCAGCGTCAGGCCCAGCACGCCCGCCAGCTCTTGCAGCGTCTTCTGGGCGCTCTCGATGGAGCGGCCTTCGTCGCGAGCGCGGTTGACTTCGCGGGATAGGTCGAAGAGGACGGCCAGGGCGCCGGCCGTGTTCAGGTCATCGTCCATGGCGGCGACGAAGCGCTGGCGCGATTCCTCCGCGTCGATGTCCGCGGGCGCGCCCTGCCGGCCGGGAATCGTGGCGGCCAGGCGCAGGCGCTCGGCGGCCCGCTTGCCGGCCTCCAACCCCTCATCGGAATAGGTCAGCGGGGCCCGGTAGTGGGCTGTGAGCACGAAGACCCGCAAGCCGTCGGCGCCGTACTTCTGGAGCGCCTCGCGGATGGTGATGATATTGCCCAGCGATTTGCTCATCTTCTCTTCGCCCAGCGTGAGCCAGCCGTTGTGCAGCCAGTAGCGGACGAAGGGCTTGACACCGGTGAAGGCCTCGCTCTGGGCGATCTCGTTCTCGTGGTGGGGAAAGATGAGGTCCTGGCCGCCGCCGTGGATGTCCAGCGTCGGGCCGAGGTAGCGGTGGGACATGGCGGAGCACTCGATGTGCCAGCCCGGCCGGCCGGGGCCCCACGGGCTGTCCCAGGCTGGCTCCCCCGGCTTGGCGGCCTTCCACAACGCGAAGTCCGCCGGATCGCGCTTGTGCTCGCCCGGCTCCACGCGCGCGCCCGCCATCATGGAATCGACGTCGCGGCCAGAGAGCTTCCCGTAGTCCGGGTCCCGCCGCACGCTGAAGTAGACGTCGCCGTCTTCCGTCGCGTATGCGGAGCCCTTTTCGACGAGCGCCTTCACCATCTCGATGATGGTCGGGATCTCCTGTGTGGCGCGCGGGTAGACATGCGCGGGCGTGATGTTCAGTTCCCGCATCTCCTCCTCGTACTCCTCGATGTAGCTCTCCGCCACCTGGTCGAAGGTTAGACCCTGAGCATTGGCGCGCATGATGATGCGATCATCGATGTCGGTGTAGTTCTGAACGTGACGGACGCCGAAGCCGCGGAACTCCAGGTAGCGGCGCAGCACATCGAAGATGATGTACGACATGGCGTGCCCGACGTGCGAGTGGTCGTACGGCGTGATGCCGCAGACGTACATCTTGAGCTCGTCGTCGCG
>JBGQEU010000279.1:0-2617 GCA_041496525.1 Dehalococcoidia bacterium | reverse complement strand
GGGCTCCACCAAGTTTGTGCAGCGACTGATCCGCGAGCACCCCGACGGTGTGCTGGCGGCGCTGGACGCCGTCACAGAGACCCTGGCGCTGTACGCCCGCGCCTGTCTCTCGGCCGGGGCTGCCGGCATCTTCTTTGCCACTGTGGAATGGGGCTCTGCCGACAACATTGCGCCGGAAGATTATGACCGCTTCGGACGTCCCTTCGACCTGCGGGTCTTGCAGGGCGCGGAGGGCGCTCCCTTCAACGTCCTGCACGTCTGCCGCGGGAACAACCGTCTGGCGCCGCTGCTGGACTATCCGGTGGCTGCGTTCCACTGGGACGCCCACGCCGCGGGGAACCCTTCTTTCGCCGACATCGCCCCTCGCACGGAGCGCGCTCTCATGGGAGGCGTCTCCCACGAATCCACAATGGCCTCGGGACAGCCCCAGCAGGTAATGCGGGAGGCCCGCGCAGCGATAGGTGAGGCAGGGGGCCGCCGGTTCCTCCTCGCCCCCGGGTGCTCGATCGCGCCGGCTGTGCCGGAAGCCAACATCCGGGCCCTGGTGGAGGCGGCGCGGGCATGAGCGCATCGCTGGCCCGCCGGGAGCTGCAGCGTATCTCCCCCGGGCGCGCCTCGGCCGTCACGATAGGCGTCTTCGACGGTGTGCACAGGGGCCACCAGCACCTGATCGCCATGCTGCTGGAACACGCGCGGCGGGAGCAGCTGGCGGCGGTGGCGGTCACGTTCAACCCGCATCCACGGACTGTCATCCAGCCCGGGACCGTCGTCACATACCTGACCTCTCTAGAAGAGAGGGTGGAGCTGCTGCAGGGGTTGGGGCTGGACGCCGTGGCGGTGGTGCCGTTCAGTTCAGAGACGGCACAGCTTGCGGCCAGCGACTTCTGCCGCTTGCTGGTAGAAGAGCTGGATATGAAGCTGCTTGTGGTGGGCACGGACTTTGGCCTGGGACGCAATCGCGAGGGCACACCCGGCGTGCTACGCCGGCTGGGGCAGGAGATGGGCTTCCTGGTAGAGGTAGCGCCACTGCTGGCCGAGGAGGGCGAGAAGGTGGGTTCCAGCTCGGTCCGGCAGGCGCTGACGGAAGGTGATGTGGGCCGGGTGGCGCTGTTGCTCGGGCGGCCGTTCTCCCTGCGCGGCCCCGTGATCGGCGGCGACAAGCGAGGCCGCGGTCTCGGCTTTCCGACGGCGAACATCGCCCTGGGCCTGGACCGGGCGCTGCCGGCCTACGGCATCTACGTCACCCGCGCCTACGTGCGGGAGAACAGCTACGAGTCGTGCACGAGCATCGGTGTGCGGCCGACGTTCGACGCCGGCCGGAACGCCACCGTGGAGACGTACATCATCGATTTCGACGAGGACATTTACGGTCAGGAGATACGCATCGACCTGCTGGAGCGGCTGCGCGCGGAGATGCGGTTCGATGACGTCGACGATCTTATCGCCCAGATGCACCGCGACATCGAGGACACGCGGGAGTACTTCCGTGCCCACGACTAGCGCCCGCGTCCCGTCTGACGAAGAGCTGGAATACGTGACGACCCGCGCCGTGGCGGAGATCATCCCGTACCAGGAGCTTGTGGATGGGCTGCGCTCCGGCCGTTCGCTGCGGCTGAAGATGGGGTTCGACCCCAGTGCGCCGGACCTGACCCTGGGCCACGCCGTGGGGTTGCGCAAGCTGCGGCAGCTCCAGGACATGGGGCATCGCGTCGTGCTCATCGTGGGCGACTGGACGGCGCAGATCGGCGACCCGTCCGGCCAGTCGAAGACGCGGCCGATGCTGAATGCAGAGCAGGTCCGCGTGAACGCGGAGACGTATCTGCAGCAGTTCTTCAAGATTGTGGACCGCGAGCTGACGGAGGTGCGCTGGCAGAGCGAGTGGTTCGACGGCTTCAGGCTGGCGGACGTGGTGCGGATGGCGGCCAAATTCACGGTGGCCCAGATGCTGCAGAGGGAGGACTTCGCGCAGCGCTTCGCGGCCGACAAGCCCATCGGCATCCACGAGCTGTTCTACCCCCTGCTGCAGGCGTATGATTCCGTGGCCGTGGAGGCGGACGTGGAGTTCGGCGGCATGGACCAGAAGTTCAACCTTCTCGTGGGCCGGGAGCTGCAGCCGCACTCAGGGCAGAAGCCGCAGGCGGTGTTCCTGGTGCCGCTGCTGGTGGGGACCGACGGCAAGGTGAAGATGAGCAAGAGCCTGGGCAACTACGTGGCCATCGATGAGCCGCCGGCGGAGATGTACGGCAAACTGATGTCCATACCGGACACGCTGATCGGCGACTACTTCGAGCTGCTTACGGACATCCCCGAGGAAGACCTGACCTCCGTTCGGAAATCGATCGAGCAGCGGGCCGTGAACCCGATGGACCACAAGATGCGGCTGGCGCGAGAGATCGTCTCACAGTTCCACGGGCCGGCGGCAGCAGAGGAGGCGGAAGCGGAGTTCGCGCGCGTGTTTCGGCGGCGGGAGAGGCCGGAGGAAGACGTTCCTGCGATAGCGCTTGCGACAGGGGGTTACTCGCTCCCCTCCATCATCCATCAGTCCGGGCTTGCCCCCAGCAGGGAGGAAGCTCGGCGCCTGGTCAATGGGGGGGCCGTTGAAATCAATGGACATCAG
>JBGQEU010000278.1:0-2622 GCA_041496525.1 Dehalococcoidia bacterium | reverse complement strand
CCCAGACGCGCGCCATCGTTCTCTCTTCACACGCCGATGAGAGCTACGTGCTCAACGCCCTCCGTAATGGCGCCGCCGGCTACGTCCTCAAGCACTTCAGCGCTGAAGATTTGATCTATGCCATGCGCGAGGCTATTGCCGGCCGCCACTACCTCAGTCCCCCTCTTTCAGCGCTGGCGATCGACGCCTATGTCGAAAAGGCGCGGTCGGCGGACGGCGATAGCTACGACTCCCTGACCACGCGCGAGCGCGAGATACTGCAACTGACCGCCGAGGGGTGCAGCGCCACGGCCATCGCCGCTCGCCTCTGCATCAGTTCTCGCACCGCGGAAAGCCACCGCGCCAACATGATGCGTAAGCTCGGCCTGCACAACCACACAGACGTCGTTCGCTACGCCCTGCACCGCGGCATCCTGGCCAGCGCCTGATCTCGCGTTACCGCGCCCCCGTTTCGCGAATCACGGACATGTTCCAGGACCAACACCGTATATCTACGCGTAGCCTCCCCCCGCCGCGGTGCTTAGCTTGGCTACCAGCCACAGAACCCAAAGGATTGGACTTGCACGATGATCTACAAAGCTTGTCCCCGCTGCCTCGGAGACCTCTTCGCGGAGGACGACGTAGGCTATCCGGAGGTTGTGTGCTTGCAATGCGGCTACCGCGCGCCGCTGGCGCGGCGGCACGCTGGCTTCTTGGCGGGGCCCTCTCTGGTGGAATCTCCCCCGCTGCTCAGCGCCACAGGCGCGCGTCCGGCATCGTGCTCATCGACAAGGAAAGCCGCATCCGCCTCGTGAACGCCATGACTGAGCAGATCTTCCGCTATACCCAGGACGAGATGCTGGGCCAGCCGCCGGCGGTGCGCCAGATAGGCCTGTACTGGCTGCTATTGAACCAGGCAGCGACGCCTTAGGCCGACGGTTGCCCGCCATGCCTGTCCCGCTCAACGTTCTGATCCTTGAGGACGACCCCTCCGACGCGGAGCTCGTCCTGAACGAGCTCTGCCGTTCCGGCTTCGCCGCCGAAGGGCGGCGGGTAGACGACGAAGCGCAATACGCTTCGGAACTGGCCCGTGGGCCGGACCTGATTCTCGCCGACTACCAACTGCCCCAGTTCGACGCCCTCCAGGCCCTGCTTGTCCTGCAGCACCTGGGGCTGGATATCCCCTTCATCGTCGTTACCGGCACCCTTGAGGAGGGCGCCGTTGAGTGCATAAAGCAGGGCGCCACTGACTATCTGCTCAAGGACAAGCTCCGCCGGCTCGGCCCGGCCGTCACCCGTGCCCTGGAGCTGAAGCGCCTGCGCGACGAGAACCGGCGCGCCGAAGAGGCGCTGCGCCAGCGCGAAGAACGCCTGCGCGCCATCATCACCGGCGCGCCCATCGTCCTTTGGGCCGTGGATGCCCAAGGCGTCTTCACGCTGTTCGAGGGCAAGGGCCTTGACCTCGTGGGACTCCGCCCGGGAGAAGTGATCGGCCGCACCCTGGCCGATGTCTACAGCCAGTTTCCCCAAATCGTTCAGGACGCCCGGCGAGCCCTGACCGGCGACTCGTTCACGACCACGGTGCAGGTCGACGGCCTCACCTTCGAGTCCCGCTATTCGCCTTTGCTCGACGAAAACGGCCGCGTGGCCGGCGTTATCGGTGCCGCTATGGACATCACGGAACGCCGCCTGGCTCAAGGCGAACGGAATCATGCCATGCAGGAGTTGCGCCAGCTATCCCACCGCCTCCTGGCCCTGCAAGAGGAGGACCGGCGCCAGGTCTCGTACGATATCCACGACGGTCTGGGCCAGTTGATCACCGCCGCCGCCCTGCACGTGGATACCCTCAACGCCCTCGTCACCGGCTCCAGATCCCTCCCGGCCCAGGCTCAGGCAGAGCTGCGGAGCACCTCGGACTGCATCCACAGCGCTGTCGTCGAGATGCGGCGCATAATCTCGGAGCTCGGCCCTCTGCTCCTGGAGGACCTGGGGTTCCTGGACGCCAGCCGCCGGCTGCTGGAAGACGCCGCCGCGCGCGTCGGCTGGGAGACGGAGTTCGAATGCGAAATCGACCCCAAGGCGCTGCAGCCGCCCCAGGAGCTAGCCCTCTTCCGCATCGTTCAGGAAGCCCTCTCCAACGCCCGCAAGCATTCCGGCACGCCTAGAGTGCGCCTCACGGCGCAGCACAAGAGGGGCATGCTCCGCGTCGCGGTCCAGGACTGGGGCAGCGGTTTCAACGTCGAAGCGATGCTCCGCGAGCCGGGGGAAGGACGCCACATCGGCCTCGTCGGCATGCGCGAGCGCGCCGCGCTCATCGGCGGGGAGTGCCGCATCAAGAGTTCGCCCGGGAACGGGACGGTGGTCACGGTCTCCGTCCCCATCGCCAAGCGCAGAGTGTCAGCCATAAAGCTGGCTAGTAAGGAGTCGGCGACCATGACCGAGCAGAGGAGCAACGGTGGCAAGACGGCAGGCCAGATCCGCGTGCTGATCGCCGACGACCATGCCATGGTTCGGGACGGCCTGCGCAGCATCCTCAGTTCCGCGGAGGACATCGAGATAGTGGGAGAGGCCGGCACCGGCGGGGAGGTGTTGGAGGCAGTCCAGGCGCTGGCGCCGGACCTCGTCCTCATGGACATCCGCATG
>JBGQEU010000277.1:0-2624 GCA_041496525.1 Dehalococcoidia bacterium | reverse complement strand
GTCCGTACCAGGGTTCAACTTCCACAGGTCGTTGCTGAAGGCGATGCCGTGGAACTGGCTCCAGGCCGCATCGAAGCCCGACGCGGCGAGAACGCCGGCGATCGCCAGCACCCCGCCCGTCAGCAGCGACCCGTATAGGGCGGCGGCGGCCAGAGCGCGCGGCGGCCAGAGGGCCAGCATAATCACGGCCAGGGTCAGCACGCCCGCCACCGCTATCACCTGCACGTCGAACAGGACCCGCACCAGGTCGCGGACGTCCGCCATGTGCACGATCTCCCGGGTGTTGAACAGCGACACCTGCTCGCCGCTGGTGTTCCGCACCTTGATCGCCAGCGGTCCCGCCTCGTCGCGCGTCAGGTAGCGCCGGATCTCGCCGTTGGCGCGCAGCAGCTCGGACTCGGGGATGCCGGAGCGTGCAGAGGCGTCGTAGCTGCGGACCGAGGAGTCGTAGACGGCCTTCTCGGACAGGGCGACGCGGACGTTCGTCGTAATGAGGGCAACAGGGATCGAGAGGATGAACAGCCCGATTATTAGAACACGAAAGAGGCCCAATATGGCCTCCCCCTTTCAGCTCACGGACCGCGCTGCAACGCTGACTCCATCGTAGGTACGCGCGTTCAGCTTTGTCAACGTTTTTCCCGACCAGTTATGATGGCCGCGGAGATATGTCTTAAGATGCCGATGAAACCACCCGCCAGGGACCTGCGCAGCTTCCCCGGCCTGCGCCGGCTGATAGCGGCGCTGCGCGGACCGGACGGCTGCCCCTGGGACAAGGTGCAGACGCACGAGTCGCTGCGACACTATCTGCTCGAGGAGTCCAGCGAGACCCTGGCCGCTCTCGACGCTGGCGATGCCGCCCGCCTGTGCGAGGAACTAGGCGATCTGCTGCTGCAGGTGCTCCTGCACGTCCAGATCGCCGAGGAGTACGGCGAGTTCCAGATGCGGGACGTCATTTATGGCATCGCCGACAAGCTGGTGCGACGGCACCCGCACGTCTTCTCCGACGCGGTGGCGGAGACGCCGGCCGCCGTGGTGCGGCAGTGGGACGAGCTGAAGCGCCAGGAGCGCGGCGGGGAGTCGGCGCTGGCCGGGATCCCGGAGACGCTGCCAGCGCTGGCCTACGCCCAGGCCATCCAGCACCGGGCCGGCAACGCCGGCTTCGCCTTCCGGTCCACCGGCCAGGCCTGGGAGGCGCTGGAGGAGGAACTGGAGGAGCTACGACGGGCGGACACGCCGGAGAAGCAGCGGGAGGAGACCGGCGATCTCCTTTTCGCCGTCGTCAACCTGGCCCGCTACCTCGACGCCGACGCCGAGGAGGCGCTGCGCTCGACGTCCCGGGGCTTCACCCGGCGTTTCCAGCGGCTGGAGGGCATCGTAAAGGAGCGCGGGCTGGACCTGAGCCAGGCGGAGATAGACCAGAAGCTGGCGTTGTGGGAAGAAGCGAAGGGCGGGAAGTAGGAACCCCCTTCCTCCATCCGCCTTCCATCTTCCAGCCCCCTCTGTTATCCTCGTCGGGCCGGGCAATCGAAGGGAGGACCTCATGACTCAGCAGCGGGAGAGCGTCGTCACGCCGGAGCGGTTCGCCTCAGGCCTCACCTGGGAGGAGTACCTCGCTCACGTCAAGCGCAACCTGGAGAAATTCCAGTACAACTACCGCGAGACGGTCATCAGCGACGATGACGCTCGCGCATTGCGTGAGCTGGTCCGGCACGACAACGGGCCGGCGAAGGTCCTGGTGCTGGGCGAGGACTGGTGCCCCGATGTCTTCCGCGGCCTGCCCGTGATCGCGCGCATCGCTGAAGCCGCCGGCCTGGAACTGCGCATCTTCCCGCGCGACGACAACCTCGACATCATGAACGAGTTCCTGAACAAGGGCGAGCACCAGTCGATCCCGGCCGTTGTCTTCTACACCCGCGACCACCGTTACATCGCGCACTGGATCGAGAGGCCTGCCCTGGCCAACGCCCAGATGGGCGAGATGCAGAAAGTGTTCCAGGGACTGGACCGAGACAAGGATCGCGACAAGATGCGCGCCGCCTACGACGAGTTCCAGCAGGGCCCCATTTGGGCCGGCTGGCGCCAGGAGACCGTCCGCGAGATCCGCGCGTTGCTCGAGGAGAGGTGCGCGTAGGCGCTAGCCGCGGCGGAGCCCTCGCCAGGTCAGCGTCATCGAGGCCAGGAGCAGACCGGCACCGAGGGCCGTTACCAGCGCCGCCCAGGGCACGACGTCATCGCTGCCGGGAGCGCCACCCCCGCTGGCGACGGTGCGCGGCGTGGGCGAAGCGGCGGTTGGAACCGGCGTGACCGCTGGCGTCGCCAACGGAGACGGCGTCGGCGTCGCCGGGGCGAGCACCGTTATGCGTCCGCGCATCTCATCCGGGTGAACGTTACAGCGGTAGGCGTAGGCGCCCGGCGTGTTAAACGTGCGGGAGAAATCCTGGCCCTGGTTCATGCGCCCGGAATCGAAGCCGCCGGCAGACGGGCAAACCGTGAAAGCGTCGATGCACTGAGTAACCGTGTGCGGACCCGCCGCGAATTCCCACTTCACGGTGTCGCCCGCGCTGATCGTCTTCTCGCAAACACCGCCATCGAACGACTGTTCGCAGAAGTAGTAGTTGTCGACT
>JBGQEU010000276.1:0-2641 GCA_041496525.1 Dehalococcoidia bacterium | reverse complement strand
GCCGGTCATGGATGTGCCATACGTCTCGATGGCGTCGCGGGCCGCCTTCATCACCTCCGGGTGGCGCGTCATGCCCAGGTAGTTATTGGAGCCAAACATCAGCACCCGCTGCCCGTAGATACTCGCTACCGGCCCGTCGTTATTGTCGAGCGGCTGGAAGAACGGATAGATCTGCAGGTGCCGGGCCTGCTCCGAGAGGGTGAAGTCGGCCGTCTTGGCGAAGATGTCTCGCTGGTCGCGGCCGTCGTAGCGGTCGCGGATCAGACCCCCGATGGTGACGCCCGGCGGCAGATCGGACAGCGAGGCGGCCAGCGGTCTCTCGGTGGGTCTTTCTGGTCTATCAGTCATCGCGTGATTGCTCCCAACTATAGCACTCGCGGGCGTTTGCCAGAAGCAACGCTGCGGGGACCCGCTCGCGGTTCAGCTTACCGGGCCGCGGCGGGCGCTGCAATCTGTCAGCAGCCGCCCGCGGGTCATCATTGCGCGGGCGTATCCAGGCGCTTCATGTAGCTGGTGGCCAGCGCCACCGGCCGGAAACCCATCGCCGCGTACATCTGCTTCGGCGTGTCTGTCGGGTCCGACACAATCACCACCGGCCCTGCGCCCTTCGCCCGGCAGTCGGCAACGCAGTGGTGGATCAGACATGTCGCCAGTCCGCGATGCCGGAAGCCGGGGTGCGTGAAGAGGTCCTCCACCTGCCCCACACCGTCGATGCCCGCCCACGAGTTGAAATACGCCGCCGCCTGCCCGTCCACGTAGCCGATCGAGTTCTGCACCGGCGGCTGCTTGGCCCTGGCCACCGCCAGGAGCGACTCGCCCACCTCCGCCGCCGGCGCCATCCCGCGCCTAGCTGCGTACTCCTGCCAATCCAACATCCGCAGCCCGCCGTATGCGGCCCAGTCTTCGTCCGTCCTCACGGGCCGGATGTCGCAGCGCGGCGGCGGCCCGCCCTGCACTTCACCTTCCAGAAGCATCACCAGCGCGTCGTCGCGGGCGTACCCCTCCAGCGCCAGGCGCGCCGCTACCCCCGGATGCGTTCGGAAGTCCAGACAGAAACGCCGATGCCCGGTGTGCGAGTATTCGGCGTCAGCGCGCCCCAGCAGACCGTCGATATCTTGCGTGCTTGCCGCCTCGACACCCACGACGTGGTTGGCGTCGTAGATCAGCGGATGCGCGCGGTTACGAACGAAAGTCGCGCCTTCCACGCGGAACTGCTCGTTCCCGAGAGCCATATTGGCCCAGAGCACATCCAGCGCTTTCCTCGCCAGGTCCATGACAGGAAGGCATGTTAACAGAGCGCCGCACCGGCAGACCAGCGCCCGGGCAGTCCCGCCTCAGGCCGGCCGGAAGAGCGAAGAGAAGCGCACCCCGTCCTTGTGGAAGGGCACAGTCACCGTCTCTGCCAGGCGCTGGCCCCGGGCCGCGGCGCCCGCCGTCTCGCGTTGCTTCGCCACCAGCGCCGGCTCCTCTGCCGATGCCTCCTCATCGGCGGGCTCGCCGTCTTCGACGCTACCCTCTATCAGCGCCACCACCGGCCGGTGCGTCACGTGCATCTCCATCTCTTCGCTGCCGAACACCCGTATCCGTTCCACGTCGAAGCCCGCCTCCAGCAGCGTCTCCACCATCCGGCCCGCCTTCTGCGTGCTCTCGAACACCGTAATCTCTCCATGCTTGGCGTCATCCAGGTCGGACACCAGCACGATAATCTTCCTGGTCATGATCACGACCTCCTTAAACCAACGTCACAACCGCCCTCCCTTACAGCCAGTGTGCCAGCCCATTCTCGCCAAGTTCTGACCAGAAGTTAGGGCAAGTTGAGAGCAGGCCGTGTCTCGGCGGATCACAGCCGTGACCGATGGCATATAATCTCCCGTACCCGCATCAACAAGTGTCGCCCATGATCCGCAACACGTCGTGACCGCCGGTTCTCCGCTGCGATACGCTGGCCGAACCGAGGGAGGAATGATATGACAGACGCCGGGACCCGCCCCCAGTTGGACCTCGCCTCCGCCCAGGGGTTGCCGCCGGAGCAGGCCGCGTTTTTCTACCTCGGCCCGTCGCAAGCCGTCGCCGATGGCGTCGTCTTCCTCTCGTCCTTCGCCAACGTCGCCGCCTTCATCTGCGATGGCCGCGTCCTGCTGGTCGACACCTCCGTCGAGCGCTTCACCGCTCGCGTCCTGAACGACCTCCGGCGCAACTACTCGCAGGCCCCCATCGGCGCCGTCGTCTACACCCACGGCCACGTCGACCACGTCACCGGCGCCCAGGTCATCATCGCCGAGGCCGAGTCCCGCGGCGACCCGCGCCCCCGCATCATCGGCCATCGTGATGTCGCCCCCCGCTTCGACCGCTACCGCCTGCTGGCCCTCCAGAACGACCGCATCAACCGCATCCAGTTCAACCTCCCGGCCGGGGCCCGGCCCTTCTCGGACGCTTCCCTGACGTACCCCGACACCACCTACACGGAATCCATCACGACGACCATCGGCGGCGAGACGTTCGAGCTCTACCACGCCCGCGGCGAGACCGACGACGAGACCTGGGTCTGGTGCCCCCGCCGCCGCGTCCTCTGCACCGGCGATACGTTCGTCTGGTGCTCCCCCAACGCCGGCAACCCCTACAAGGTCCAGCGCTACGCCCG
>JBGQEU010000275.1:0-2675 GCA_041496525.1 Dehalococcoidia bacterium | reverse complement strand
GGTGGTGGCGAGGGTGAACGGAGGTTAAGGCTTAGGGCGAACGGATGAACCCTTCACTTCCCGCTCGGGCTGAGCTTGTCGAAACCCTTCGTCCCGAGGGCGAATGGATGACGAAGCCCGCTTCGACAGGCAGAGCGAGCGGGTGGTTGTAGCTCAAGGCAAACAGAAGGAGCAGCCATGCAAGATATCTTCCGTCACATCGACGACCACCTGAACGAGTCGATCGCCACCCTGGTGGAGCTGTGCAAGCTGCCGACGGTGAGCGCCCAGAAGGCGGCCATCGAAGAGACGGCGGCGCACGTCGAGGCGCTGCTGCGGGGGCTGGGGTTCGCGACAAAGGTCCTGCCAAAAGAGGGCGGGCACCCGGTGGTGTACGCCGAGGCGCGGGGCGCATCGCCCAAGACGCTGCTGTTCTACGACCACTACGACGTGCAGCCGGCGGAGCCGCTCGCGCTGTGGACGTCGCCGCCGTTCCAGCCGACGCTGCGCGACAGCAAGCTCTTCGGCCGCGGCGTCTCCGACAACAAGGGGAACATCGCCGCGCGGCTGGCCGCCATCCGCGCCTGGCGAGACGTGCGCGGGGAGCTGCCTTGCTCGATCAAGTTTTGCATCGAGGGCGACGAGGAGATCGGCAGCCCGGGCATGGAGGAATTTATCGCTAAGAATAGGGTATTGCTGGCCGCCGACGCCTGCATCTGGGAGGGCGGCGGCGTCACCTGGGAAGGGTTGCCGCAGATCACGCTCGGCGTCAAAGGCCTCCTCTACGTCGAACTGGAAGTGACCACGATCAGCCGCGACGCCCACTCCTCTTACGGGACGGTTTTGCCAAACGCCGCCTGGCGGTTGGCCTGGGCGCTTTCCAGCATCAAGGGGCCGGACGAGCGCATCCTCATCGACGGCTTCTATGACGCCGTGCGGCCGCCCACACCGGAGGAGCGCGCCGCCATCGAGGCGATGCCGCTGGAGGACGCCGAGACGCTGAAGACGTACGCGATCACGCAGGCGGTGACGGGCGCCCGCGGCCGCGACTACCTGATGCGCCACCTGCTGGAGCCGACGGCGACGATAGACGGCCTGTCATCCGGCTACGAGGGCGAGGGCCCGAAGACGGTGCTGCCGGCACGGGCGATGGCCAAGATGGACTTCCGCCTGGTGCCGGACCAGGACCCGGACGACGTTCTGTCGAAGCTGCGCGGCCACCTCGACCGCCACGGGCTTAGCGACGTGCAGGTGCGCACGCTCGGCGGCGAGCATCCCGCCCGCACGCCGGTGACGGACCCGTTCGTAGCTGTCATGCGGGAGGCTGTGCGCGATGTGTACGGCTCCGAGCCGGTGATCGTGCCCACGATGGCCGGGACGGGGCCGCTGTATCCGTTCATCCAGACACTGGGCCTGCCCACGGGCGACTGCGGTATCGGCTACCCGGACGCCGCTATCCACGCCCCGAACGAGAACATCCGGATCGAGGACTTCCGGAAGGGGGCGAAGGCCATAGCGGCGGTGCTGGGACGGTTTGGCCTCCCAGAGCCTCAGCCGTAGGGACAGGGCTTTAGCCCTGTCCTGGGCCGACCTTGAAGGTTGGCCCCTACGTGCTTCCGGAAGGGGGCAACGGCCATAGCGGCGGTGCTGGGGCAGTTCGGGGGAGGGTAGCGGAGCATGGCTGGCTGTCAGCCGCGCCGCCCCATACTCCTTCGCGAAGATGCCGGACGGGGTCAGCGAGAGACGTTGCGCTCAGAGTGACAACGGGTGGGACTTGCGCCGTTCGGGCTGAGCTTGTCGAAGCCCTCCGTACAGAGGGCGAACGGACAGGCCCCTGGCCGTCAGTGTCCCCGGCCCACGCCCGGCTCGCGGCCGGCGCCGGCGGCCGGCCCCTTGCCCAGGCAGACGTCGCAGGCGTACTCCAGCGATAGGTACTGCTCGTTGATCCAGACCTGGCCGCAGTCCCGACCATCGGCGTCGTTGCGCAGGCGCAGGTGGAAGCGCTCCTCGCAGTTGTTACAGACGGCGGAATTCGATTCGTCTGCCGGGCCGCCGCAGACGCGGCACATCGCCGGTTCCATCACTTGCGCCGCACCCGCACGGCGGCGCCACTCAGGATCTCCCGGGCCAGGCGCTCTTCGTCCCGGCGCGATCTCACCTCGCCGTCCAGCTTAGCAACCTTCAGCCGCTCCAGGACATCGCCCAGGGCCGGGCCGGGAGACACGCCCAGCGCTATCAAGTCATCACCCCGCAGAGACGTCCGCGCGTACCGCCAGCGTCGCAGGTAGCCCAGACAGCGGTCTCGCATCAGGCCCTCGGCGGCGGCGGCCAGAGCCCAAACGGCCGGCGGCGGGAACGTCTTCAGCGCCTGCACGACCTGGCTGGGCCGCAGGGATGGACGGCCCAGGCGGTCGTGGAGGGCGCGGAGCTGAGGGACCGCGCGCACGGCGGCGGCCTGCTGGCGGTTCAGCTCCAACCGCCGCACGATGCCTGGGATCTGGCCCGCTGCCGCTTGCCAGGCCAGGAGCGGCCAGTATCCGCCAGAGACGGACCCGATTCTGGCGGGGGCGGCCGGCGGCGCCTGCGGGGCCAGACGTCTCAGGTCCGCGAAGGCTGCCGCTGAACGCTCGTCGAAGGCAAGCCCTGGGTGAATCGCCCGCAGGACCCCGAGAGCCTGCAGGCGCAGGAAGGCGTTC